>JAQWQN010000135.1 GCA_029244465.1 Pseudomonadales bacterium | reverse complement strand
GCATCAACTAGAAAGTTTGTAAATGCTAAAGCAATACCAAGAATCAGCAAAATCCCACCCACCATCACCATCGATTCAACCATTATTCCCGGCAAACGGCGAAGCGAGATCTCTCGATAGAGAAAGACCTCCGCGATGATGACATAACAGGCGGTTACTGCAGCGGCCTCCGATATTGCAAACACTCCACCGAACACCCCGCCCAGAACAATAAACGGCAGTGGCAATTCCCAGCGCGCATCTTTTGTTGCCTGCCACACGCGGGGCCATTCGAAACGGGTCTTGGGAATCACGCCTCCGCGATGCTGCCAAAGCGTCCACGCCGTTAACAGTCCCAGCATTAGGCAGAGTGGTGCAATGCCCGCAATAAACAGATCATAGATCGTGAACGGTTCGCCGACGTTAAGCTGCTGTGCGACGACGCCATATAAAATCAATGGCACGGAAGGCACTAACAGAAGTCCCAAACTCCCCGATGTAGTGACCAAACCCAAACTGTATTTCTCGCTAAAACCCGATTCGCGCAATGCCGGCAGCAGCAGCGCGCCGAGGGCGACAATGGTCACGCCTGAGGCCCCAGTTAGGGCCGTAAAAATCGCACAGGCAACGAACCCAACCACCGCCAAACCACTCGGCAAGAAACCAAACAAGCCCTGCATAATATTGACCAAACGAGTGGACGTTTTAGCCTCACTCAACAGATACCCACTGAACGTGAACAGCGGCAGCGCCACAAGTAAAGGCGTATCAACGATACGGTAAAGCTCTATGGCAATAATCGACAGTTCAATCTCTGCACTGTAGAAGCCCAGCATAGCCGCACCCATTAATATCGAGAACAGCGGCGCTCCGGCGATTGCCATAACAACAAGAAAAAGTATACCTGCGTAGATCATGTCTTAGGCCAGATGACCTGGAGGGCGTAACGAATACTCATGACACCAGCGCCGATTGGCATGATGACCTCACACAACCACGTGGGAACTTGACCGAAGGCAATAGTCTGGTCCTCGTACTCATAACCAACGAAAGTCGCACTCGACCAAGTAAATATCAACAAAATCGCTAAGGTGAACAGATTAATTACGCGCCGCGCATGCCTTTTACTGCGCGCAGACAGGAAATGATTTATCAAGTCTATGCGGATGTGTTCATCCGTTCGGGACGCCACCATCGCGCCCAGCATCGCGACCCACAAAACCATAACCCGAACGGCACTATCGCCCCAGTAGAGTCCCGAATCAAAAAAGTTACGCATGATCACTTGGACCACAGCCACCCCAATCATCGAGCTGAGTAGCAGCGCGAGCAATCCACTCTCAATGGCGTGCAGCGCTTTAATTGACCTGTTAACGAGCCCCTGCACGAAAATCCGTCAACAGCAATTCAATTTCGTTATAGACATCCGCTGTTACCAACCCGGCATCAACGACTCGCTGCCGCGCAGCGCTTGCCAAGCTATTCCAGTCCTGTAGTTCAGCAGCAGAAGGCGTAATCCAGTTGATGCCTTGGTTTGTCAACGCAGTTTTCGCGCTTTCATGATCGCGTCGCGCCGAGCCATCCGCGGCAGCAACAGCTGCGCGAAGTTCGCGCTCAACGATTTTTTGATGCTCTGGTGATAAGCGGTTAAACGGGCGTTCGCCGATAGCGAAGAGTCCGTAAACATACATTAACGGTAAATCAATAACGTGTTCGATTTGCGTGTACCACTGCAAAGCGATCGCACCTATGGGTGGCGAGGCGATACTGTCGATCAACCCTGTTTGCAATCCGGCCAAAACATCAGCAATGGGTAAAGGAATCGGCGCAATCTTGAACGCTTCGAATGCTCGCAAAGACGCTGGATCATTGTCAGGCACCCAGACCTTACGCTTACGCACTTCTAAGATGGCACTCGCAGCCACTTGCGACATCGGGTAGGCAAAACCGACCTCAGCAAACCCAAACCCAACAAACTTTTTCTGCCGCAAGCCTGCCATTAGAACATCGTCCATCGTCTTCCGGACATGGTCGACCTCCGTCTCGTCGCGGAACATCATTGGCATGTTGTAGACAGCGATATCGCCATAGTGCTGCGCCAGACCGCCCGAGGTGATGACGGCCCCATGGAGTTGGCCCACCCGCATTTTGCGCATCACAGCCTTATCGTCACCCATAACGCCGCCGGGGTAAAACTTAAACTTCACTTCACCGCCGGTTTGGTCCCCAATGGCCTTGGCATGATGACGAAGCAGTTTCATCCACGATGAGCCTTCAGGCGAAAGCGTAGCAATTTTGAACGTGACCGCCTGAGTAGGAATTGCCAAGACGAGGCAAAAAAGAGGCAGGAGCATTTTTAACATTTAGAAATAATCATCCGCTGAAGCAAGCAGTGTAGCAGCTTGTTGTTTCGCCACAGTATTCATTAAGGTAAGTCCCGGGGCTTCCAGCGGTGCAGCCATCACCTCGTTGAGCAATTCGTCATGCAATTCGCGATCAAAAACTAACCGGGCGTATTGGTCAGCAAACATTACTTTTGCGAGCAGATTCTGCCCTTGCGACAGTTCAATCGAGGTCTCAAAGTAGTCTCTTCCCAATTCCGGCTTGCCACCCATTGCGGGTGGTAACAGCGTTTCAAACACACCCAGGTATAGGTAAGCGCTGCCATTGTCATGATCGGGATCGAGTTCTACAATTTTCTGCATCATCAACTTCACCCGCGCCAAGTCAGCTATAGCGCTGAAATCATCGCTATGCGCTTGTATCCATCCTAGCCAAGAAGTCGCGATAGTGAATATCGAAGGGACCTCTTTAACCTTCATTCCCTCCGTCCACGTTTGGAATTCTCTGAAAGGACGGCGATCCAGCTCACAGGCATTTCTCAAGCCTTTACAAGCAGCCAAAAGCGCTTGTCTCTTTGCTTTCGTGTGGAGCAACTTGGAGCGCGCTTCGTCATCAACAAACGCAACCGCATAGACTGAATGTAAATAGGCAGATTGCTCTAGCAGGTACGAATTGTCGGGGGAACCCGCGACCAAACTATCGATTAGAATCAAATACGAAGGCGCACCCGCTCGCACCATCTCGAGATCTGGATTGTCCAAGATTGCATTAGAAAGGTTAGTAGCAAATCCCTTAGTGACCGAACCTATAAGACTAGAACAGCCGCTCGATAACAGAATTAGCCACACACCGCAAAACAGGTGTCCGATGCTTCTTTTCATCGAGAGTTAGCTTTCGCTCCTATACCCATGACGTAATAAACCTGCGGTTGAAATCACGTTCCTGCAGCCACCAATCCACGCAAATGCGCAACCAATGCACCAAATGGCGGTCGCTCGCGATAGCCAGCAAGCGCATATTTGGCCCGGATCACGCCTTTTCCGTCTAGATAAATAACACCCGGATGGGGTATGCCGTAGGCTTGATGACCCATTTCATATGCTTCGTTGCGAATCCCAAGCGCGTTAAC
This sequence comes from Pseudomonadales bacterium, assembly GCA_029244465.1. Lineage (GTDB taxonomy): Bacteria > Pseudomonadota > Gammaproteobacteria > Pseudomonadales > Azotimanducaceae > UBA4421. Next base: position 9,051 of record JAQWQN010000135.1, on the reverse strand, counting down.
GTGTTGGGCGTTTTCATCGCGCAACAACGGGTAGTTCAGATTTTCGTCAGCGTGAAAGCCTGCCAATACTTCTATCGTGTCATAAGTCATACCAGCGACAGCAATGCCTAAGCTGGAAAGTTCTTCTTGATAACCGACCAGTTGGACCAACTGGTGTTTGCAGAAGGGTCACCAATCGGCGGAGCGATTGACAAAAATCAGCAAGCCATTTTCACCTGCAAGATTGCTAAATGTTCGAGCTTGTCCAGTTTGGTCCCTCGCAGCGAGCAATGGCATCGGTGTACCCACGGCCGGACCCCATGCATCCGCGTAGTCATTAGCGTGCGTGAAGCCAGCGGCTATCAGCAGAATGCCCAGCCACAATTTCTGCGCGGCAATGGCCTCCTTAAAATGCTTGATCATCCACATCTCCACATCTCCACATCTCCATATCTCCACGACGCTCAAAAAAATTCTAGTCCAATCCTCTTTTAGGTGCCCAAGACAGGACTAGGTCTTGACTAAAGCGGTCTCCGTTTCGGCAGAACAGATTGTCTCATCCTGCGGACCATCTGCAAGCTCGTTCGCCTCAGCGCGGGCGATACGAGTCTGGGCAACCGTGGAAACGGTCGATAAACCCAACCGGTTCAATGCTTGCTCCAATTGTCGCGAAAACTTCTTCGGCTTCGCCCCGAACGCACCGGTAAACAATCGATCGATGCGCTTATTAACTTTTCTCTCATGTGAGACCAAGTATGTTCGCGCCCGCTTGACGCTCTTCTTCGGCAGATCGACATCCTCGCTTTTTTCAATAAGCTCTCTTAAGCCGTGACGCATTCGGAGCGCGCTGCAGAGTTTATCTAGATACCAGAGCTGATGCTTCTGTTTCTCAGACAACACGCCACGTAGAAGCTCCATATTATGACTAGCTAGTTGACATAAACCAGTCAGCCGCTCAAGTTTAAGCAAAGTGTCTTCATTAGGTGGTCTATCAGACCAATCTGCACTGGAAACCTTGGCAACGATCTTATAACCCTTGCGATAACTCTGGCTCAGTCGCTTGCACAACAGGACATCGTCAACTGTCGCAAAATAGGCTCCTTCTCGCCAAAAAGCACTGTCTGCAGCAAAAAGCTCATTAAGCGTGATCCAATCTTGGCCCGGCAGTGGGCGCGGTTTCAGCGCTCGTGCCAACATCAGCATCAAGTTTGCCTGCTCATCTTCAACCGCTTGATTTGCCAGGCGAATCGCCAGCCGCAGGGGCGCTGATGTTTCGGTCAATCTCGCGACCGCCTCGGTTAACGCATCAATATGGCTCGCAACGGCAACAGCCATTGCTTGATCGTCTACTGTTGCTTCATCTGTTGTTGCTTCATCCGTTGCTTCATCGCCGACTATTGCAGCGGGCTGAATAAGCTGCCATAAACTTAGGATTCTGCGACTGTCTCGCGAAAGAAGAGATTCCGTGTAGATTGCTTGCGCATCGATGCCAACATCATCGGGCTCAACACTAATAGCCAGGCCGCCGCGCACCTGACTTTCCGCCAAATAACGCAGACAACCGCTGTTAATTTCAAGGCTACAACTTATCACCCAGTCAACTAATCTCACGTGCTCACAACCCCCTATGGCATGCTGGGGACGAGACGTAAGTAACGCCCAAGCACAACCGGAATGCTAGCGCTAAACCCGCTCGGAAGCGAGTAGATAGAGTGCCGGCCGCCGCAGGTGGTACACTGATTTCTTACGGGAGTGAGCTTGAGAAAAAAGGGGGTCTTGCTATGGGTAACGAAGATTTAGTCTTAGTCAGCCGCGATAACGGCGTCACAACGGTCACTCTTAACCGGCCAGATGCACTCAATGCCTTGTCGCTGGCGTTGCGCAATCGCATCAGTGAGGTCTTTGACGAAATAGCCTGCGACAACAGCACGGAGGTCGTCGTTCTCACGGGCGCTGGCCGCGCATTTACGGTCGGTCTCGATTTGAAAGAGCTCGGCGGCGAAATCGATCCGAGTGCCAAAGCAAGCAGTCGCGATTTAAGCGCGGCAATCGGCGCACTCCAGATTCCCATTATCGGGGCGGTCAATGGTTTCGCAATAACCGGGGGGTTTGAAATCGCTCTCATGTGCGATTTTCTCATTGCAACACCCGAGGCAAGATTCGCAGACACGCACGCACGCGTGGGTGTCGTTCCAGGCTGGGGCTTGTCACAAAGACTGCCTCGTCTTATTGGGATCAATCGTGCCAAGGAACTCAGTCTCACGGGCAACTATCTCGACGCTGAGACGGCCGATCGCTGGGGATTGGTCAATCGAGTGGTATCGGCAGATGACTTGTTAGGCACGTGTCAAAGTCTCGCCAAAGATATCCTTTCCACTGAGCCTGTCACGCGTGGTGAGATACGGCGCATTATGGATGCCGGTTGGCACAGTACACTGGAGCAAGGACTCGATACCGAGTACGTAGCGAGTCAGGCTCACTCACGCGCGCGTCGCCCTTCGGAACAGGTCGCATCGCGGCGTGCATCCATTCAGGATCGAGGTCGTGCCCAGTCGCATGCGGACTAAGATGTTCAAGCAATTTCAGTTTCGCCCGCATGGTGCGTGCCCACGATTGACTACGATCTTGTTCGCGCTCACGATCTCGCTACCCAGTACCGCAGCAACACCCTTTTCGCGACCGGCCGGGGCAGCTGAAACGATCGAAGTCCGTGCCGGCTATATCGCCCTCTTTACTTGTTCCGCGCATTTCATTATGCGACGCCCACTCGATGACATAATGCGGATCGAACTGGTGGATATTGCACCCTACGAGCCACCCTGGCCGGAAATCGATACCCAGCGTCAGCTTGTACGAGCGACAGACCACGACGGCAACGTTGCCATCGCCGCCTATCGGGACACGATGGGCTGTACAGTTTTACCCCCACATTGGACCGAGGCAGACGTCGTCAGGTTGCCATATGTCGCGTTCCCACCACGGCCAGATGTTGCGGCACTGCGATTTCCAAAGGGCGATAAAGCCAACCCTAAAATGAACCGTAGACAACGCGCGCTAATGGACCAAGCCTTTGACGGGACCTCATTCGGTGAAAAGACTGTCACGTTGGGAACGGTCATCATCAAGGAGGGCAAGATCGTCGCAGAGCAATATCGTCCGGGCTTTGGCGTGCACACCGGTTATCGAACCTGGTCGACGGCCAAGAGTATCGCAGCAACCTTGATCGGTATCGCATCCCACGCCGGGTTAATCAACATCGACGAGCCACTCGGGATTCCGGAGTGGCAATACTTCAATGATCCACGCCAACAGATCACCTGGCGACACTTACTCAACATGTCATCCGGTCTGCAGAGTGCCGGAGCGGGTACCGGTGCGATTTACTTTGGCGGCCAAGACGCCGTGAGTGCGATCACCACGACCCCGCTTGTCGCAGAACCAAACACCGTCTGGCAGTACGCCAACGGAGATACTCTACTGCTACTGTACGGGTTACGGCACGCTCTAGGCGACGATTTGCGCTATCTCAGATATCCATACGAAGAGTTGTTCCTACGCATAGGAATGTATGACTCCCGGTATGAAACTGATCACTTGGGCAACTTTATCGGTTCGAGCCAGATGTATACCACCGCTCGGGATCTGGGCCGATTTGGCCTGCTTTATCTCCAAAAAGGCGTGTGGAATGGGGCACAGATCTTGCCCGAAGGATGGACTGACCTGGTCACAACGGCCGCGCCGGCACTCGCTCGCGAAGACGGTAAACAAGGTTATGGCGGTCAGTTTTGGCTGCTTGATCGTCTACCTGGCGTACCGGAAGGCACCTACACAACATCAGGCAATAAAGGGCAACTCACCACCATCATACCTAGCGAAAACATGGTTATCGTCCGCACTGGAGTCGATCCCAATGGCGTTCGTTGGCAACAAGATAAATTCATCGCCGCCGTGCTTGAGGCGTTCTGACGCGAGGCCTTAGCGCGACCCACTCAGACAATAATAGGCACCGATGAGTCCCGGGACGGGTTCAGTCACGACATGTATCGGTATTGCCTTCACGTAATCTGTCATGAGGCCTTTTTCCTCGAAGCGACGACGCAAAGGCGAACTTCGCAGAAAGTCGGCGATTCTCGGAGCAATGCCGCCGGCTATGTACACCCCGCCTCGAGCACCAACGGTCAGCGCCAGATTCCCAGCACAGCAGCCGAGAAGGCTGGCAAAAAGCTCCATCGTCTGATGACAAACTGGTTCTGCCATACTGACACCAGCCTCACTGATTTCTTTCGCCGATCGTTCTTCAGGTTGCGCGCCCCACATAAGCGATGTCGCCCGATAGAGATTACAGATACCGGCACCACTCAAGACCGACTCCCAACTGACTTGACCACTCTCTTGACTCAGGATCGACCAAATTTCAGTCTCCAAGTGGCTTGTTGGACTCATATCCGCATGCCCACCTTCACCGGGAAGCACCGTCCAACCACCACTTCCAATCTGTGTCAGCACCGCCATCCCCAAACCGCTACCTGGCCCTAGAACCGCTTTCGTCAAAGATTCACTTTGTTCGCAAGCATTCGAACCCCCGATTCTCATCGTCTCTTGATAGAACGGCACGCCACTGGCGACCGCGTAAAAATCATTCACTAGGCGCACCGGCGCCGCCAGAATTCGCGCGCACTCATCGGGGACGAAATGCAAACCTGTGTTGGTCACCGTAATAGATCCATCACGATCTAGAGGACCCGCGACAGCGAACAACGCATCTTTCGTGTCTTCTGCACGCTGCCCAGTCGCAAGGGCATCAGACGCATCCGACAACATGTTTTCGGTGGTTTGATAACGGGCAGTTTCACCGACCCAAATCTCGCCAGTTCGTGCACCGTCGACCACTCTCTGAAAGCGCGCGTTGGTTGCACCTATGTCGGCTATAAGATTGCTCATTTCTGTTATCGATCTTGCAATTCTTGTAAGGTCCTATTAGGACACACTGAACCACCAACATGAAGCTATTGAAAACACTCAGTCTCAAACGTTTGCTAGTTTGCCTGCCGATCGTCGTTTCAATCTGCACTGTCGCCAATGTCGCAACTGCCCAAGAAGCACTAAGGCTCGCTTTGCCCGGCGAACCAGAGACACTTGACCCACATCGCTACAATCTTCGCTTGGAAGAGACGTTGCTGAATGAACTTTTTCTCGGCCTAACAACATTCGATGCACACGGTCGAATCGTTCCTGGAGCCGCGCTTAGTTGGACGACGAGTGACGACGGTCTGGTATGGACATTCAATCTCGACCGCAACTTGTTTTGGTCAGATGGGAAACCCCTCAACGCTCATGACTTTGTCTACGCATTCCGAAGACTCCAAGACCCTAGCACAGCGGCAAGTCTCGCCTACTTCATGTATATGTTAAAAAACGCGGCGGCCATCAACGCGGGGGACATGCCACCGGAGACTCTCGGAGCCACCGCCACCGATGATTTTACCCTGACCCTCACCCTCGATAAGCCCTACCCCTTTCTCCTGGAACGCCTCCTTTACCCCACAGCCTATCCTGTGCCGAGGCACATCATCAAAACCCACGGTAAGCTCTGGACTAAGCCGCAAAACTGGGTTTCTAACGGTGCCTACGTACTTTCAGACTGGTTGCCCCGTGCACACATCGATATGTCTCAGAACGAGTATTTCACGAATCCTGGTTCTATCAAGCATCTAAGGTACATACCCGTAACAAGCGAACAAACCGCATACAACCGATTTCGGAGCGGGGAGTTGCATGCGATCGGCTCCTTTCCGATCGGTGAACTGGAAGAATTGCGTCAAGAAAGACCTGAGGAGGTGCGCATTTCCAACCTCCTCTCAATAATTTATATCGTTTTTAATACTGAGCGCCCACCATTAAACGATGTGCTCGTTCGTCAGGCACTGTCGTTAGCAATCGATCAAACGATTCTCACCGACAAAGTTTTGAAAACAGGTAGCTTACCGGCACACAGCTTTGCCCCCGCCCTGATCGGCGACTATCAGTCGTTCGAACTGCCCCATAAAGAAACTCCCTTTACAGACCGTCAAAGGGAAGCCCGTCAACTTCTTGCCCAGGCTGGATTCACAAGCGGCTTAGAGGTCACACTGAGACACGTCAACGGGATTGAAAACAAGAAAGTGAACTTAGCCATTAGCGGCATGTGGAAAGCCATCGGGGTCAAAGTCAAGTTGCAACAAGCAGACTTACGCGGACATTTCGCTGATTTACGTCAAGGTTCGTTTGATGTCGCCTGGGCTGGCTGGGTCGGTGAGAACAATGCAGAACACTATCTGAGCTTGCTCCAATCCGATATCGGCAACGTCAACTATGGACGATTCAAGAACCAAACTTTTGACGATGTCATGGCCCAGGTCCAACTAGCCAAAGATGTCCAGTCTCGTAACGCGCTACTCAGGACCGCAGAGGAAATCGCGACACACTTCTATCCCGTGGTACCGCTTTATACGACCGCGGTGCGCAGTCTCGTGAGAAACAATATAACCGGTTGGTTCGATAACGGTCGTGACATGCACCAAGCACGTTATCTGAGCTGGCAAAACTAATCCAAAGACGGAGATAAATATGGGCATAGGCGCGGGCATCGGCATCGCCAACTTCAATCTGGGCGATGCACGCGGATTTTGGAAATGGGTAGATCTGTGCGACAACGGAGGTGTGGATTCGATTTGGCAAAGTGACCGCATTATCGATGCCGTGCCAAACTTAGAAGCAATGAGCGTGATGGCAGCTCTAGCTGGCGGCAGCAAGAACCTCAAATTTGGCATGAATGTCGCAAGTCTGGGCTTGCGTAACCCGATTCTAACCGCCAAGCAATGCGCCACAATCGATGTCCTTAGTGAAGGTCGTTTACTACCTGCTTTTGGTGTCGGCAGCGCGCTGTCTAGAGATTTTACTGCGACTGGCACACCGACGAAGGGCCGTGGCAAACGAACGGACGAGGGTTTGCAAATCATGTCTCGCCTTTGGTCAGAAGACAAAGTGTCTTTCGCAGGCGAATACTACCAACTCGATGAAGCAACCATCGCCCCGAAGCCGGTACAAAACCCACTTCCTCTTTGGGTCGGCGGCTCAGCTAAACAAGCAGTCGAACGAACCGCAACTTGGGGAACAGGCTGGCAAGCCGGGATAGAAAATGCCGCCGATGTAAAGCCCGTAATCAGTGCGATCAAGGCCCGCGCTGCGGAACTCGGCCGTAACATCGCGGCAGATCACTTTGGCGCAGGTTTTGGTTTTCGCTTTGGCGCACCCGACGACCCAATAGTAACTAAGTACAACGAAATGCTCACGAAGCGCCTTGGCAAGGCGCCATCAGGGTTTAGCGCCGTGGGCGGCGTCGCTGAAATGATGGCCCTCGTGCACGATTTTCACGACGCGGGGGTGCACAAATTCATATTGCGACCCATTGCTTCGGGCGCCGACGAGATGATCGAACAAACCAAACTTATGGTTGAAAAATTAATCCCGGAAATCGACGCACTCAACGCCTCTTGACCTGGTCGAGGGGTCGCGCTGGCCTTTAGTTCGGTGGCAACTGCGCACGCCCAGCAGCAACGTAACCGCGGTTCCAAGTCGGACTGATCGTTAGGTCGTTGATACAAACGTGACTCGGCAATTCGGCCAAGAAACGAATCACACGACCACAATCTTCCGATTGCACCATCTGCGCTCGGTCTTCGTCGCTGACAGGAATTGGTCGATTATCTAAAATCGGCGTAGCCACCTCGCCAGGGCAGATTGCAGTCGCTCGAACGCCGTACGTACATGCTTCCATGTTAAGGCTCTCGTTCATCGCATTCATAGCGTGCTTAGCTGCAGTGTATGCAGGTCCCGTAACTATACCTACGTGCTTACCAGCCCAAGATGAAATATTGATAATGAGTCCATCACCTTGTTCTTTCATTTGCGGAAGTACTGCTTTGCAACAATAAAATGCGCCATCCAGGTCAATGCGGATAACCGAGTCCCAATCCTCGAGAGAGACGTTGTGCCAATTCCTCTCCTTAACGTTAATCCCGGCACTGGCGACCATGACATCAATCCTGCCATGTGCGTCTATGATACGTTTCGCGACATCCGCGACCGCGGCTTTGTCCGAGACGTCCAACGGCTCTATCGAGGCGCGGCCCTGACATCGGGCTGCAACTGCCGTCAACTTCTCTTGTCGACGCCCAGATAAGACGACGTGCATACCCGCATCAGCTAAAGCAACAGCGCCCCCTTCACCGATACCCGTTCCTGCACCTGTCACCCAGGCAACCTTACCCGTTAGATCTCGCATTTCTTCTCCTTTTGTTGTACGAATAGCTTCTATTCTGGAACATAGCATGTCGGGGTAATTATGCAGACAGAATCTTCAAAGCCTCTCAAGGCAGCAGCTGATAACAGCCTTCACGGGCTAGATCACCATCTAAACCAGCTGGCTGTAGACGGCTACACTGTTATCGAACAGCTCATCCCTGGGCAGTTGTTACAGCGAATCCGTTCTGAGCTCGAGCCGTATTTACAGCGAGAGAAAATGGGGCGCAACAATTTTGAAGGTGAACGCTCAGAACGAGTTTATGCGTTGCTAGCAAAGTCGCCCGCCATGGCTGAAATAATCGAACACCCTACAATTCTGGCCATCCTGGACCGGCTGCTACCTCGCAACTACTTACTCTCTGCGGCACTTGCGATCAACGTTCACCCCGGCGAGACACCGCAACCTTTCCACATCGACGACGGTGCGGGCGGTCTCAACCTGCCCCGACCCCGCCAAGCGTATGGCATCAGCACGATTTGGGCGTTTAACGATTTCACCCAAGACAATGGCGCCACCGAGGTTGTGCCCGGCAGTCATCATTGGCCTGACGATCGGCAGCCTCAGGAATCAGAAATCGTCAAAGTAACCATGCGCGCAGGCAGCGTGGTCGTATTTCAAGGCACACTGTTGCACCGCGGCGGCGCCAATACATCACGCCGCATTCGCCTTGGTATTACCCCTCAATACTGCGCGCCGGGTTTGCGGCAAATCGAAAATATGGTGTTGGC
>JAQWQN010000127.1 GCA_029244465.1 Pseudomonadales bacterium | reverse complement strand
ATGCAAAGTGCGGGTTTGTGGCCTGCCGACGACACAGCAGGATTTGTCGCGTTTGCTGCGTGATGTTAAAGTAATTCCGGTTCTCTACACTGCGCTGCGAGATACGGCAAAGAGCTTCGAGTTGTCAAGGCCGCCACGCTTGGCAATGTCCGGGTTATTGATACGCCTACTCACCTATCTAAAACTCGGTTAAAGCGATGACGTTATGAATGCCGTTATTCGTTAGTCAGCGCGGAGCGCCAAACTAGTCGATTGATAACAAAGAAATCCCTTACTGTAACCATTTGTCTTGAGTTACAAAAGGATTTGGAAACCTTTAAACAATCGGCTAGCGTACAAAAAAATTGTTAGGGAGCAGTACTATGGGGCAGGTTGAAAGAGAATTCATACAGCGCGAGCATCATCGGCAAGGTGACTTCAAGGCACCCCCATTTTTACCGCGAACAAAGACCAAAGGACTAGATTTAGAGCGTCTAGATGGCGAACGGTATCTGACCCAAGAGTTCATGCAAGCTGAATGGGATACGATCTGGACAAAGACCTGGCAGCTTGTCACGCGAGCAGACGATTTCGAAGAGCCAGGGTCATTTTTCGTGCATGAACTCGGCAAAGAGTCCTTTCTGTTCGTAAAAGGCGACGATGGCGAGATCCGTGGGTTTTATAATGTTTGCCAACACCGAGGCAATCGACTTTGTCAGGCAGAAAGCGGCATCTTGGACACCTTCACTTGTCCCTTCCACGGTTGGCAATGGAGCAACGATGGGGCTTTAAAGAAAGTAGCCGCACCCGAATTATTTCGCCAATTCGATAGCGGTATCCCTTCGGAAGAGCTCGGCTTGCAACAGGTAAAAGTCGATTTTTGGGGAGGCTGGTTGTGGTTCAACATGGACGTTGACGCCTGCCCTTTAAAAGAATACCTCAGCGACATTGGCGCACATCTTGAGACCTATCAATTTGAAAACTGGCAGGTCGTTGACTATCAGACTTTTGAATGGGCCGGTAACTGGAAGCATGCAGTCGATGCCTTCAATGAAAGCTATCACTTCGCCGCGCTACATCCGGACATGATCGAGTTTGGTGAAGGGCACGACATACCGATAGAACTGTGGGGCATCCATTCCCGCATGCTGAATTTTAACCGCACCGTAAGCGAAGTGGTGGAAGACCGCGAGACAATGACACCACTGCGCGCACATATGATGGGCGCACGCATGCAACAACAAGGCGTTGCCCACACGGCTCTGGCCAAGGATGTACATTTGCGGGAGATCGAGCATCGTCGTTCTATCGAGGATGAGACGTATTTGCCGTTCAAAGATATGAACGATGAGCAACTCGTTCATCAGTACCACTACACTTTTTTCCCCAACACGACATTCACACAAACACCCGAGGGAGGTGCAATCTTTCGCTATCGTCCTCATGCGACAGATCCCGGCAAATGTTATTACGACTTCTTCATTGTCAGCTACCCACCACCAGGTACAGTTAAGCAAGAGCGACCAGTGCACAAAGTTCACAACCATGAAAATAACCCAGACTACATAAAGGTATTTGACGGGACTTTTGAACCCGTGTTCGCCAATGTGCTCGCACAGGATGGATCTAATATGGCGACCATGCAGGCCGGCGTCGCATCAGATTCGTTCAAAGGAATGATTCTAAGCGAACAGGAAGTGCGATTGAGGCACTTTCATAAAACCATTGATGACTTTATCGACGGGCAGGTGGATACACATCATCTGCTGCCATCAAATCATTACCTGGAGCGCGACTAACGAATACTAAGCAAACAGAAGGTTTTCAGGGCGTCGCTGCTGTCGGAGATTTTGAAGAAAATAAGGCTTTGACAACTGAAATTAACGGCGTAAGTGTACTCGTCTGTTATACACAGGGTGTGTTCTTGGCGGTAGAAAACCGTTGCTCTCATCAAAACAGGCTCTTAGCTGACGGGCGCATACGCAATGGCTACATCTTCTGCCCGCTGCATGGTATGCGTTTCCGCCTAGCTACAGGTGAAGCCATCGGCCAACTGACCGACAAACCCATCAACGTGTTCGAGACGCGAGTTGTTGATGGCATAGTTCAAGTGAGAAGCGCCGCACCTTAGATTATGGCGATATGAGATTATGGCTAGATCGCCGAGCTAACGGACGTTTGCGAAGCAATAGAGGAATTGCCGTCCCAACTTGTCTCAAGACTCGATATTCCATAATATCTCTCGCCGAAGACTAGGCACAGATTTAACGCCACACGTATTCGAATTATATACCTATCGAAAGGAGCTCAAACCCGCAGTGGAATGGAAAATGTACATCAACAGTCGTACGGCAAAAGCGCATTCATCAAACGTAGCAACACGATTTGGTTCCCTAGAAGTCACAGGAAAACCCAGAGAGAAAAAACGTAAACAGCGATACACATGGCTAAACAGCGTCAGTTGGACCTCGATAGCCGTCGCCATGCTGTTTGGATCGACTGCATTCGCGGAGGAGTCTACGGGCAGCGCCCGGGCTACTAATTCCGTCATCGAAGAAGTCATCGTGACCGCACAAAAGCGTGAGGAGAGCATCAACGATGTCGGTATGTCCATTCAGACAGCTACGGGCGAGAAGCTCAACGACCTAGGCATCACCGACACTGCCGATCTCTACAAGGTGGTTACCGGCTTTAGTTCCAACGTTACATACTACGGCACCTCCATCTACACCATTCGTGGCGTAGGCTTCCAGGATACCGCTTTGGCATCCGGTCCTACGGTAAGTGTTTATCTGGATCAGATGCCGCTACCATTTTCCGCTCTCACTCAGGGCGTGATTCTCGACATTGCACGGGTCGAGGTATTAAAGGGGCCTCAAGGTACTTTGTTCGGACAGAACTCTACCGGCGGCGCGGTAAACTACATCGCCAATAAACCTACCACAGAATTCGAATCCGGCATTGACCTCAGCTACGGTCGCTTTAACGAAATTGATATCAGTGGCTTCGTTAGCGGGCCCATCAATGACACATTGAGCTATCGGCTTGCCGCGCGAAACATTACTTCGGATGGTTGGCAAGAAGCCACCGTCGACAACCCAGCACCGGACCCATTCTGGAGCGATGCCAGCACTGTTGCTGTGTTGGGTAGCCCGCGCGCCTACACTCGTAGCGACAACGAATGGGGAGAGAAGGATTTCACAAGCCTGCGCGCTTCCCTGCAGTGGGATCCTTCCGACACCTTCTCGGCCCTTCTGAGCGTGAGTGGTTTCATAGATGAGAGCCAGACTCAAGCGCCTGCGCTCTATGGTATAGCATCACTTAATCCCGACGGCGATCTAAATCCGTTAGTGGCGAACTACCCACGCGCAGGCGACGATAATCGCGACGCGGATTGGGGCGCTTGCGTGAATACGTTTGGTGGTGACCCCGACCTGGTATTTGTGGATGGTGCCGCCTTTTCCCCTGCGGGCCTGACCATTAGCGCAACCGACGTCGATGGTAACGGCTTAAATCTCAACAACCGCTTGCTCGACAATTGTGAGGAGGCAGCGAGAGACAACGATTATTTCAACGCCTCTTTGCGCATGGACTGGGATCTCAACGACGACATTACCGTGACCAGTTTGACCAGCTTTGGCGAATTCGACCGTGACCAACAACTGGAAAGCGACGGTACGTTCTACCAAGACTATGAGTCGTCACAGGATGGCTTTCTTGATGTGTTCTATCAAGAGATTCGGATTGCCGGCACACTCCGCGGGCAAGGCACATGGGTGGTCGGAGCAAACTACGAAGACACCTCCACCTGGGACAGTTTTGTGCAGACCTACGGCATTTCATCAGCGATCTCTACTTTGGGTAATCCGCTCGGTCCAACCCAACCCAACAATCGGCAGAACTCGGAAACCTGGGCGGTATTCGCCAGCTTCGATTATGCCATCAGAGAAGACCTGATCTTTCAGCTTGGCGCCCGCTATACAGACCAGGAGCGCGATTATCGTGGCTGTGGCGGAGATGCCGGTGACGGTACTTGGTCAGACATCTCGGAAGGGATCCAAGCCATTCTACAAGGAGAATTTACAGGTAACGCAGATACCGTCAATGCAGGTCCGGGCGGCTGCGGGAGCACCGGACCGGCGCCGCTCTTCCATCCAGTACCTAGCGGCTTCACCAACGAACTGAATGAAGACAACGTATCCTGGCGGGTAGGCCTCAATTGGGAAGCCACATCCGAATCGTTGTATTACGTCAACGTCAGTCAGGGATACAAGTCCGGCAGCTTCCCAACCGTAGCCGCCGCTGCATCCTTGCAGCTGGAGCCTACCAAACAGGAGGACCTGCTGGCCTATGAAATCGGCACCAAGTTGTCATTCAATGAAGGTCGCGTGCAATTGAACGCCGCCGTGTTCTACTACGACTACACCGACAAGCAAATCCTTGCCGCCGTTCCGGACATCATCTTTGGTTCGCTACCTGCATTAGTGAACGTGCCTGAGTCGGATGTCATGGGTGGGGAAATTTCACTCGAGTGGTATCCTATCGACGGCCTGCGCATTGCACCGTCTGTTAGCTATGCCAAGAGTGAAACCAAAGGCCAATTCGAAAGTTTCGATCCGTTCTTCAACCCTGCCAATAACGCGACGCCAAAAGACTTCTCCGGGCAACCTTTCCCCAACGCGCCGGAGTGGCAGGCTAATATTGACATGCAATACGAATGGAACTTTGATAACGGAATGGTTGCATTTGTCGGTCTAAGCGGCAACTTCCAAGATGAAACCACAGGATTCTTCGTCGATGAATGCAAGGACCCGAGTGCGCCATGTACCCGCGAAAAGTCTATTTCAACATGTACCGGCGGGTGTCCTGACGTTGTGCCAAACTTTGTGGGAAACACAGACCTTGTCATCAACGAGCGATTATTGATTGATGTTCGCGCCGGCATTGAAACGGACTCTTGGCGCCTGTGGGCCTGGGGTAGAAACGTCACGGATAAGTATTATTGGAATCAAGTCGCTCACGTCAACGACGTAATGCTGCGCTACACTGGCATGCCGCGAACCTTTGGCGTGTCGGTCAGTTACCGATTAGGTGGCTAGCGTTCCTAACTAATTGTGTTCGGCTTCTTGCACAAGCAGGCCGCCTCGGCTCAGTTGGCGGCTGATGCGGCGAATGATGCGCTTGAGCAGAGTGGTGCGTTCTCTGTGCGAGAGTCCGGTCGGTGATCAAAGATTAAATAAGTTCACTGCGTTTTGACCAAGGACGAGGTTGCGTCGATGTTCGGTCATTGGTGCGAGTGCAGTGTGCACCTCGCTCATGGCATTGATATGTGAATCGATGTGCGGATAGTCGCTGCCCCACAAAAAGTGATCTTCGCCAAGCAGATCGCACTGCGCATCGATAGATCGCTCAGACGGATCCATGACGAACCAGAAGTTCTCTCGCATGTACTCGCTGGGTTTGCGTTTGAGTGGCGCCAGGTTACCGAAACGTGCAAATTTTTCGTCGAGACGATCCATCAGATAGCTCGCGTATCCAGCGCCAGATTCTACGATGGTGACTTTCAATTTGGGAAACCGGTCGAACAAACCGTCGCAAACAAGGGCGGCGGTAGCCGGGATAAGCTGCATTGTACCGCCAAGCGCAAATGAGAAGACGGTGTTCATCGGCTCTTTCTCGGGGTCCCACCAGTTCGTAGCCGATAGGTTAACCACCCGATCGAAACGAACAATCAAATGAATGCAAATCGGTAGGTCCGCCGCGACCAATTCTTCCCAGAGTGGGTCGAAGTCCGGGTGTGATGGGCGTTTACCACCGACGGGTTCCGGTGCCAAAAACATGCCTTTGAATCCGATTTTAATGCATCGCCGAAGCTCTTCAAGCGCGAGGTCTACGTCGTAGAGCGGAATATGTGCAATGGGAATAATGCGTCCCAGCGCAGGTGCCGCGAAATCCCACTGCCAGTTGTTGTAGGCGCGCGCATAAGCCATAGCAAGCTCTGGGTCGTCTGGCTTGTCCCACAAAATGCCGATGGTTGGGAACACCGCACCTGCGTCGACGCCCCAGTCGTCTAAGAGCTTAATCCGGGCATTGGTGTCGTAGCTGGCCGGTGGACAGCCATCCATATAAGAGATATCGGCGTTCAGAAAGAGCTCATCGGCGCGATGTTCGACCCCGCCAAGTGCTGCGAGGCGCCCTTTGAGCAGGATTTTGTTGTCGACCACCAATTCTTCAATACCGTCTTCATTACGGCGAATGTGAATTGAGCGATCTCGATATTTTGCTTCGAGGTAGTTGTCCCAAAG
>JAQWQN010000125.1 GCA_029244465.1 Pseudomonadales bacterium | reverse complement strand
ACATACTATTAATTTCTTCCTGACTGAAGCCGTTGTCTAATAGCACCTTAGTCGTGTGTTCTCCCACCGCTGGTGACGGACCGCGCGGTCGGACGTCAGCGTTGGCGAATCGCATTGGAATGTTCACGGTTGTGTAGGCGCCCGCTTCTGGATGCTGCACCTGTGGAAACAGACCAAGCTCGATTGCGTGTGGATCTTGTGGCACCTCATGGAGTCCCATAACAGGACCCCAGATGAGCCCCGCTTTGTCAAAAACCTCGCCCCATTCGTCGCGAGAACGTTTCGCTAACGCGGCGTCCATCAAGTCGATTAGTTCTGCCATATTCCGATAGCGGGCACTGGCATCGGCGAACCGTTCATCGTCGATGAGTCCTTCAACGTCGATCGCTTGACACATGCGAGGCCAGTAGGCTGTATCTGGTAACATGTTAAAAACTACCCACTTGTCGTCACCGCAGGGGAAACGGTTAGCGGTGATCGCCAACATTTCCTTTCTGGCACGACGGCGCACTGGTGCATGATCGACCGCAGTGACTGCATAGTCTGAGGCCTGTGTCCAAACTGCAGTTTCATAAAGCGAGGTTTCTACAACTTGACCTTCTCCCGACCGTTCTGCCAATCGTAACGCGGCAAGGATCGAGCCAACGAAGGCGAGTCCAGTGGTGTGGTCACCTTGTGCAGGGCGCGCCATCGGCACCACACCATCGTTGCCTTCTCTCTGAGCATCGTATAGCCCAGAACGTCCAAAAAATGCCGTGACGTCATAGCCTGGACGACCTGCATCAGGTCCGGTTGTGCCATAACCGGTTAGTGTTGCGTGGACGAGCTTTGGATTAACTTGCAAAAGGGTTGCGGGATCGAGGCCGAATTTGGCCTGGCGATTGATCAGGAGGTTGCACATGAAAATATCGGCTTTTTCCACAAGACGGCGGACTAAGGCAGCGCCTTCCGGTTGGTCTAAGGCGACAGCAACCGATTCTTTGCCCCGATTGTCCACATCAAACTGCAGATCGAGCGACTTAATGGCATCCGAGATCTCGGGGTTTTTGATCGGCCGTGACATGTTGCGCATCGGATCGCCGCTCAAAGGCTCTACCTTGATCACGCGTGCGCCCAGATCTGCCAAAACGGCACCCGCACTGGGGGATGCCATCCAATTATCGATTTCGATGACGACGATGTCGTCTAGTGGTGCTGTCATGTTCTCCCTTAAAAAGTTTCTTGAAGCGCTAATGAGTTAGTTCGTCGAGTGCCTTAAATATGCGCTTGAGCGCAAACTGTCGATGCCTCGTATCGATGTGGTTCTCTACTTCACTTGTGATTGGCGGATCCTCTGTGCCAAGTTCAATACAGCTATTGTGCCCTGTGTAGGCTGGGATTTTGTACCTTTATCGAATCTTAAAGTTGCCTGACCTGGCTCACCAGTCCAGGTTGATATTTTGCCTTTTCCGTTGCTGCAATACAGGTACACAAGTTCTTCTTGCCTGTCCGGAAGCCAAGGTTGCCAAGCAGAGTAGCTTGGCGAGTTGCTTGAAAAGACGAATAAACCTCTTGGGCCTCCGCGAGTCCTTTTTTACACTTCACGATGATCTAGTCTCAATGCCCTCAGCTCGGTCGTGTAGACTACTGTCTATTTCCTTCAGGGTCACACTGTGCTCTTCAAAGATCATTTTCAGGGTTGGAAAATGGTTGTCGTCGCATTTTTTGTCGATTTCGTGGCGGTTGGCTTCTTCTTCTACTCCTATGGCGTATTTTTCAAAGCGATTGCGGTCGAATTTGGTGATTCCCGTCTCGGTGTCGCACTTGGCTTGACGGTTACCAGCGCGGTCGGTGCTGTCGCTGCGCCGCTGGTCGGCCGTGCGTTGGATCGATATCCACTCAAGCGCGTAATTGGCGTTGGTGCCACTGCCATGTCAATTGGCTTCTTAGGGCTTTCCTTGGTAAGAACCCCGTTGGAGTTTTACCTCGTGCTCGGAATCTTCATCGGTTTTGGCGCGAGCAGTATGGGTAATCTTGCAACCAGCAAACTCGTCACGAACTGGTTCGATCGAAAACGTGGTACGGCTTTGGGTATTGCGGCGACGGGCGTGTCTATGTCGGGTGTGGTGATGCCTTTTGTCAGTGCCGAGATAATAGAGGCATACGGTTGGCGTCAAGGTTTCGCTGCTTATGGTCTATTCACTCTGCTCGTCGTCGTACCGGTTGTTTTGCGTTTTGTGATTTCGCGTCCGGAGGACGTCGGCTTGAGACCCGATGGCGCCTTGATGATCGAAAAACTGGACTCGCAGCCGAGAGGCGTTGCACGGCCGGCTCGATTATCGATGCGTGAGGTATGGCGGGACCGTAATTTTTGGTCGATCGTGGCGACCTTTTCCTTTGTCTTCTGTGCGATGAGTGCAACCCTGACCCACATGGTGCCGCGGCTTACCGATATGGGACATTCCTTGTCACTTGCCTCACTTGTGATGTCGCTATGTGCTGGGCTTGGCGTAGTGGGCAAATTAAGTTTCGGCTGGCTTGGCGACAAACTTCCTTTGCGGCGCGTCATGATGTTGGTGTTGATCGTGCAATTTTTGGGTCAGTTCATCATGTACATGAATAGTGATCTGGTGGTTTTTGCCTTTGGTGCCGCATTGTTTGGGTACGGCGTAGGTGGCGTGGTCCCGCTACACGGGATTGTGGTCGGTAAAACGTTTGGCCGGGAGCGATTCGGTGCTGTACTCGGCCTTATGCGACCAGCGATGTTTCCGATCCAGATTTTAGGCGTACCCTTTGCGGGATGGGTTTACGATACGACGGGCTCATACGCTTTAGCGTTCCAAGTCCTGCTTGGCGTTTATGCGTTGGCAGCGATTGCGGTCAGCACATACCGCGCACCTGACAGGGCTTAATGCGCGACGGTGTGAGCCTCTATGCCAATGCCGCATTCGGAAACGCGCGGACAAAATTCTTGGCGAAGAATTTGCTCTGTCCGTCTTGATCGATTTCGGCGTTAGCGAGCGAGGCGTCAAACCGAGCCAACGGATTTCGTCCGCCTTCTGTATGTGGATAGTCACTCGAGAAGAGGTATAGATCCGGATTAGACTGTTGAATCAGCTTGCCAATGTCTTCGTAAACATAGGGGGTGAAAGTTAGGTGCTCGCGCGCAAATTCCGAAGGTTTGCGTGACAGATTGCGCAAACTTTCATCGCTTTTACTCCAGATATCGACGACCCAATCGAGGCGATCCAACATTTGTGGCACCCAACCGGCACCAAGTTCGACGCAGGCACCCTGCAAACGGGGATGTCGATCAAAGATACCGTCAAGGATCAGGACGGACAGAAATTTCTCTGCTGCTTGATGCAGGGCGGCCATATCCTTGCCGCGAACGTTTTCACCGCCGCCACCCCAATCTGTGGGTACCGCGCGTCCTGTGTTCATCCATTCGTCCGCCAGTTGGATGGCATCGCCGCCAACGTGGAGGACAAATGGGATGTTAGCCTCGGCAAGACGAGCCCAAAATGCGTCGTAGTCATCGTGACCCGGTGAGCGACCACCGCAGTTGCGATGTGGCACCCAAATTGCCTGGAGCCCCTTTTCGAGGCAGAATTCTAATTCTGCGACAGCGCGCTTTGGGTCATCCAACGGTACGACGCCAACCCCCATTAATCGGGAATCGATGTTACAAAAATCTGCCATACCTCTGTTGTGGGCGCGTGATGCGGCGTATTCGAGTTCGGGTCGATTTGCACGAAAGGCGATACCGGTTGAGAACGATGCAAACACTAACTGTTTTTTAAACCCGAGCATGTCAAGCGCAGCCGGGCGGTCATCCTTGGCGAATGCCCCTAGGGCCTGATAACCCTTTGGGCCGCGCAAGATGTCGTCGCCGAGTGCGGTGAGCTTCTCTATGGTGTTTGCGTCGTGTTTGTGCCCCGCGTTGATGTATTCGTGCAGGTCTCTGTCAATGCCCGAGCCAGCGGCTGAGCCAAAAGAGATTTCTGGAACAAGGTCTCGATCTTTAGGTTCGGCATTGATTTGCAAGAAATCTGGGAGTTCCATAATGTGGCTGTCAGCATCGTATAGAACGCGGTCTTGTGCATAGGTCATATTTGCCTCTCTCCTTGGGTCGATGACGGTTTTAGCAATCGCTTGCTAACCTAGAGTTTGCCACGACTGGCGTGATTACTGTAGGACTCGCCAATCACCCAAGTTCCGTCTGTTGTCGTTACTGTCACCATGTCGCTGCCGCTAGCGTCTATTGCTGCAGTTTCTAATTCGAGCTTGGCGAGCAATTCGCCAACCGCGATACGCCGAGCTCGTTGTGTTTGGTGACCCGGTTGGTAATCTAGTTTTACATCCAGGGGAATGGCTTGTTCACCGTTTCGGGCCACAAAAGAAAAATTAATCATGGAATGATTTCGTCCGTTTTGCTGTTAGCGTCACCCTGTTAATCTCGAATGATTTAAGAAAAATGGGCGTTGAGCAGCTTGAGTTTTGGCGGTTCGATCAGATGACAACGGATCTGTACGGCTTCCGGTACGACGTGTTCACCGATATAAGGCTCAAAGCTTGCGCGAGAAAAAGCGCCTAGATTTTCGACCTCGATCTCAACTGAAAACCCGTCTACGACAGGCAGGACAACGATGGAACTTGCGTTGGGCAAGCAATCGTAGAGTTCGCTTTGTAGATCTCTTTGCGACTCGCGAGTTGGTTTCACGCCGCGGACAAGGTACTTGAGGGTGCAGGCAGTCATGAGCCGATTAAAACAGTTAGACTGTGCCGGCTGCAATATCTGAGGGCAATATGAAAAAAATTATCGTGTTTTTTGCGGTATGTTTGTTCGCCCGGGTGGCGGCAGGAGATGCAATGACAGTAACAGTTTCACGCGTAGGCGATGGGCCGATTGTTTACCCAGGGATGAGCGTTAGTATCGGGGACAATATTCAAGGCCCTTCGCTGATTAAAGCGCCGGAGTGGGTAAAGGATCGGCTAGGGCGCTACTACCTCTATTTCGCGGACCATAAAGGCTCTTACATACGTATGGCATACGCCGATGACCTTGAAGGTCCCTGGCAAATCCATGAACCGGGTAGTTTGAAGTTGACTGAGACTGAGTTTCTGCAAACGGCACCGAGGCTGACACCGGAACAAGTGGCCCAGGTGCAAGCCAACTTCAGGGCACGAGGCGCGCGGATCTCGCACGATGTTGTCAGCGAAGTCACTGCACCGCATATCGCCTCGCCGGACGTTCATGTGGATGACAAGAACCAACAGGTCATCATGTACTACCACGGTCTTGAGGGGCTCGGCCACCAAGTCACCAGGGTGGCGGTTTCTAACGATGGTATCCGGTTTAGGTCAAACTCAGAGGTCTTAGGCCGCACTTATTGGCGGTCGTTTCAACACGCTGGGCACTACTACGCGCTCGCCATGCCTGGACAAGTCTATCGCTCGTCGGAACCCTTGACTGGCTATAAGAAAGGGCCCCTCCTGTTCAATGCCAACATGCGACACAACGCAGTATTGGTTCTCGGTGATGTGTTACATGTCTTCTGGACCCAGGTTGGGGATGTCCCGGAACACGTAAAGCATTCGACTATTGATCTAAGCGGAGATTGGCAGAGCTGGAAGGTCGAGGGTGATGTCGAAGTTTTGCGGCCGGAATTTGCCTGGGAGGGGGCCGAGGCCCCATTGGAACCGTCGGTGCGCAGCACAGCGTACGGCGTCGTCAATCAATTGCGCGATCCCGCAATATTTATCGATACGGATGGCGAGGGTGAACCGGTCTATCTACTCTATGCCATTGGCGGTGAAGCAGGTGTTGCCCTGGCCCGTGTGGAGATTGGTCCTTAGGCTGGGGCTAACTCAGGTCGCTTTGGCGGCCTTGCCAACCAAAAACAAATACTGCCTGACAAAGAAAGGCACGCCATGATGGTAAAAGCCCGCTCGTAGTTGCCATACTGATCAAACATCCAACCGCAAAAGATCGGTCCCGTTGTCATGCCGAGCATGACGATCAAGCTGGAGATGCCCATGATGGTGCCGAATGAGCGTGGACCGAAGTAGTCAGCTCGCAGCGCCACCATCATTGGTCCACGGACGCCCCAGCCCAGCCCATGGGCGAGAACGAACACGGCCAACCACCAAACATTAGTGGCGTAAGTGACGGCCAGGAGGCCAATGAAGTGGCCGATCATGCAAACTACACACAGTAATCTCTTTTCGAAGCGGTCGCCGACGTAACCGCCAAGAAATAGACCGATAAGTTGCGTGCCAGTCATCATGCCAAAGACGTAACTTGCGTTGATGAGGCTGTAGTCGAGACTCTTTGTCAGGTGCGGGATCAGGTGCATCAGCAAGGAAGACACGGTCAGTAGGCTCAATCCGTGTCCGGCTGAAATTAACCAGAAAGAGGGGGCCCGAGAAGCCTCTTGCCACGTAAAACTGTATTGCTCCCGATGCGGTCCTTGATTCAAGGTAGTGGGTTCGTGCGGTATACCGTCCATGACTTCGCCGATGTCTTCTGGCTTGTGACGGATGAGCTGAACGAGCGGCAGCGCGATCACCATGATCGCAATACCCGAGACGACTGCCATTGTTCGCCAGCCAAACTCCTGCAATCCCAAGGTAACCAACGGTACGCTTAAACCGCCTAGAGAAAAGCCTGCTTGAGACCAAGCGACCGCCTTAGATCGGTGGCGGCCAAACCAGTGCACGATCGGCACCATAAGTGTCGCCCAGCCTCCCAGACTTGAACCAAGTGCGATGAGAACAAAGGCGATGAAGTAGGTGACCAACGAATCAACGGCAGCGAATAGGAAGAAGCCGATACTGAAAATGATGGTACCGATCGTTAGAATCAATCTAGGACCGTATTTGTCAACGAGCCAACCTTGCAATGGCCCCAACAAACCACTTTCCAGCCGAGTGAGTGCAAAAGCTAACGAAATCATAGACATGGACCAGCCAAAGTCCTCTTGCAGCAGGAGCGCATAGGCACCGTAGCTGTGCATCCACGTCATTGCAGCTAGCCACTGTATCCCTGTAGCAGCGAACACAATGTACCAGCCGAAGAAGACCCTGCCACGAGGACGAAACAATGCGTTCATCCGTGGCTTCAATGTAGATAGACCCTGAAGCATTGAGCCATCATACGTGAATGTCGCAGCCAAGCTGATATATTTGTGGGATTGCAGGATAAGGACGGGCGTTTGAGAGCAGAGACACTGTTGCCATTGGGGAAATTGGATCCGGGTTT
>JAQWQN010000124.1 GCA_029244465.1 Pseudomonadales bacterium | reverse complement strand
GCTTACAATACCGATTATATCATCCGTGACCTTGCGCCTTTATTGGCTTCCGCGTCACGTGAAGAGCTCCTTAATTTTCGCGCGTTGATTGTCGATTTAAATGCTGTCAGCGAAATCAAGATGTTTGACTCAGATGTAAGCATTAACAACGGTGCCTTCCTGGATTTTAAAGGATCACTCGATTTAAAGGCTCTCGATATCCAAGAGATAGCCTCAAATCTCCAGCGACTCATCATTTGCCCCACTCACCTTAGAGGAGCTTGGTCGGAGCGCATGGAGCGGGTTCAAACCGCAGCCGTCTGGCGGATACTTCCTGAGTTTGTATTTTTCGATACCCCTGAAGCGGCTGTGGCAGCTGTCAATCCGGTATAAGCCACGATCGCAGGATCCTGATTGACGCCATTCTTGATCGCTTATTGCACAACAACCACAAGCAGAACTCTGGCAGTTTCATTTCCAACCAAAATCGGCCTCTTTGACACAGGGGATACTTTCGTCTCGTCGTGAAAAGAGCGTTTATATTTCCTATCCTTGTCCGGAGTCTGATGACTTGAGGTAAGTACAAAGTTCAGAAGGTAGATGAAACAGTAGATCCTATTTTGCGAAACCTGTTTGAGCTCTACCTTCACGATATGGCCGAGTGGTTTGAATTCGATACCTCAGAGGGAGGGCACTACTTCTTTTCCACCTAACTGGTCTTTACCCGCCAAAGGCTAGTCACCCAGAGGTGCGACCGTACGCGCTCAGCTCAATTCGTTTCTACCTGTATTCCAGCGCACACCCACATGGGTGCTGCCACGGGACGACGAGCCCACTCCACTTGAGACCACCGAAGCGTTTCAGGCCGGTGGCTACGGCGAAGAACTGAGCAAAGTTGATTGGGACAGCGATACCCCCCCCACGGAAGTGCTGCTTTCCTTTGATGACCTGCACGACCCGAAAAAAATGCCGCGGTCTGCACCATGATCACCGAGCGAATCAATGCCGAAGTTAAGGATCCGGAACTGGCCGCCACTCTGACACCGGACTACCCCTTTTTCTGCAAACACGCCCTGTTCATCGACGACTACTACTATTCAACCTTCAATCGTGACGACATCACCCTGGTCCAAACTGTCATACAAACGCAACTGCTTTTCTTGCACAATCGTATCCGAGCACAAGTAGTTCGCCGAATAATTCAAGCTCGGCCACTATCGACTACCCTAGGAGACACACTCAATGACAACACGCATTGCCATTAACGGATTCGGCCGCATGGGACGTTTAGCATTACGTGCTGCTTGGGGGGATCCGAAGTTCAAGTTTGTCCACATAAACGAAGTCGCAGGAGATGCCGCTGCAGCAGCTCACCTTCTGGAGTTCGATTCGCAACATGGGCGCTGGCGCCACACCATCACGTCGACACAAGAGTCCATCGAGATCGATGGACACCGGATTAGCTATTCGTCGAATCACACCATTGGTGAAACGCCCTGGGCTGACTTGGGCGTAGATCTGGTCATTGAATGCAGCGGTAAATTTAAGTCCAAAGACGTGCTCAACGAGTATCAGCAAGCAGGTGTAGCAAAAGTCGTGGTTTCGGCACCTGTCAAAGACGGTACGCTGAATGTGGTCATGGGCGTCAACGATCATTTATACGAACCAGAGAACCACGACATCGTAACCGCAGCGTCCTGCACGACCAATTGCCTCGCACCAGTGGTAAGCGTGATCAAAGAAAGGTTTGGCATCAATCGCGGCTCGTTCACCACCATCCACGACCTGACGAACACGCAAAGCGTTCTGGATCAATTTCACAAAGACCCACGGCGTGCTCGCGCCAGTAGTTTATCGCTGATTCCCACGACAACGGGCTCGGCGACGGCTATCGCTGAAATCTTCCCCGAACTCCGCGGTAAACTCACTGGTGTCGCTGTGCGCGTACCTCTGGCCAACGCATCCCTGACCGATTGCGTGTTTGAAGTCGCAAAGCCTACTACCGCAGAAGCGGTGAACAGCGCTTTAAAAGAAGCAGCCAACGGTCACCTCAAAGATATCCTGGGTTACGAAACGCGCCCGTTGGTTTCCGCTGATTACCTGGGGGATACGCACTCCTGCATCATCGACGCCGGTTCAACGATGGTCATCGAAGGAACGCACGTAAAAATCTTGGCTTGGTATGACAACGAGATTGGCTACGTACATCGTATGATGGAACTCGCGGGAAAAGTCGCTCGTTCTTTGTAGCCGCATTCAATAAAAAAGCTCGCATGCGTCAGTACATCATAATCACAGCCAGCTACTGGAGCTTCACCCTTACGGATGGCGCTCTGCGTATGCTGGTGGTGCTGTACTTTCACCAACTCGGTTACAGCCCGTTAGAAATAGCGCTGTTGTTTTTGTTCTACGAGCTTTTCGGCGTAGTGACCAATCTGGTCGGCGGCTGGATCGCTGCACGTTTTGGTCTCGCCGCAACCTTGCTCGGCGGCTTGGTGCTACAGATCCTCGCCTTAAGCATGCTTTTAGTAGACGAAGCCTGGCTCACCGTACCCTACGTCATGGCAGCCCAAGCACTTGCCGGTATTGCCAAAGATCTCAACAAAATGAGCGCGAAAAGTAGTGTTAAGCACCTTGCCGGTGCCGGAGAAGGGCGTCTGTACAAATTCGTGGCCGTTCTCACTGGCTCAAAAACGCGCTCAAGGGTTTAGGATTTTTCTCAGGTGGCGCGCTGCTGACCCTACTCGGTTTCCAAGGCTCTATAGCTGCAATGGCAGGGATGCTTGCTGTGGTAGCTGTTGTCAGTGGCGTGTTGGTCGACTTTCAACTCGGCAAGACCTCCTTCAAGCCTAAGTTTCGTCATCTCGTGTCCAAGAGCAAACCAGTCAACCGGCTCTCCGCTGCCCGTTTTTTTCTATTCGGATCGCGTGACGCCTGGTTCGTGGTGGCGCTCCCAGTCTATTTGCAACTGCAATTGGGATGGTCCAGCACTGCCGTCGGAACTTTTCTGGCCGTCTGGATCATCGGTTATGGCGTTGTTCAAGCGGCGGCACCGATTGTGACTGGTGGGCGTTCAGGTCGAACGCCTGACGGGCGAAGCGTGATGTATTGGGGAATGGCACTTATCGGTGTTCCTCTAGCGTTAATTGGTGCTATCCAAACCAGTCTCGAACCTTCTGTAGTTATCGTGACGGGATTGCTCATATTCGGCGTGATCTTTGCTATTAACTCCGCGATACACTCCTATCTTATTGTCAGCTATGCCGATCAAGACGGCGTCACTCTAGACGTGGGTTTCTATTACATGTCAAATGCGGCTGGTCGCCTGATCGGGACGATTCTATCTGGAGGCGTATTTCAGCTTTGGGGATTGGAAGGCTGTCTTGCCGTCTCCGCGGTCCTCGTCATCTGTTCGACCCTTTCAGCGGCAACACTTCCAACTCGATCGGCTCTTTGACTACCTCTGGCTTTCTCGTCATCAAACGTTAGTCTCCGCAGCCTACCGTACTCGATTGTTAAGCACGCTGGGGTACTTCGGACAATGGCTAAATCCATCGTCTGGTTAGGCATCATCGCGCTCGGCTATGCGCTTTTGGTTGGTGTGGGCATCATTGGCGCGGGCTTTAAATGGGTTTTGGGCGGAGCTCCTACAGACACTCTCACCTGTATGCGCAACAATAAGCTGCTGCCGGGCGCGTGCGGAATGCGTCAAAAAGATATGGCTTACGAGGCAGCTTCTGCGAGTGAGATGATCAGGGGATAGGAGTTATAACAGGGTTGTGTTACGCCTTCATTGTGTCATGAAGTGAGCAGGGCACCGATCGGAATTGGTACTTGGGCGGATGTTGGAACAACCCTGTTATGATTCCGCTCCTCTTTCGGATATTTGATGCCGAATACAGCAACTTACGACCTAACTTAAGAGTGGGAGCGATTATGAATAACCAACTTGACCAAAATGAATTAGAAGCTTTTTCTGGCAATCTGTTCGGGCATACGGTCGGTGCGATAACCATTGCCTGCGTTGAGATGGCTCGGCGCTTAGGGTTCTACGAACACCTGTCGAGTAGACCGGCGATGAGCGCTGATGCGCTGTCCGCACTGGCTAACACGAACCCGCGGTTGACCCGAGAACTCCTTGATCAGCAGGTATCGGGCGGCATTTTAACCTACGACCAAAAGAGTGACGAATATGCCCTCAGTGCCGAAGGTGCGGCCGTCATTGCGGATCAACATTCACCGGCTTGGATGATGGGTGCGGTCATGGCAACCTGCGCGATGTACTTGGGCCATGATAAGGTCGAATCTGCTTTTCGTGGTAATGGCGGTATGCCCTGGGGAGACCACGCACCCTGTTTATTCTGTGGTACCGGAGAATTTTTCAGGCCCGTCTACGAGCATGCGTTGATTCAGCAATTCATGCCTGCTCTGTCGGGTGGTGAAGACCGTTTCAGCACAGGTGCTGTGGTAGCAGACATCGGCTGTGGAGGCGGTGTTTCGACGTTGACGTTGGCAAGCGCCTATCCGCAGAGTCGCTTTGTTGGCCTGGATTTTCACGCGCCGTCGATTGCTGAAGCCAACGAGAGCGCCGCAGAGAAAGGATTAAGTAACGCTGAGTTTGCGGTTGCAAGCGCGAAGGATTACTCGGGCGAGTACGACCTGATTTGCTTTTTCGACTGTCTGCACGATATGGGTGATCCTGTTGGCATAGCACGCTATGCCAAAGATCATCTGAAACCAGATGGCTCTATTATGTTGATCGAACCGTTCGCGTTTGATTCTCGAATTCAAAATCACAAAGGCTTGGGCGCCGCTTTTTTCGGTTTTTCCAGCTTTTTTTGCGTACCGTGCTCTCTGTCTCAGGAGGTCGGGCGAGGCATGGGTTCCCAGGCGGGGGAAGCGGGCATGCGGTCTGTTTTTGAAGAGGCTGGCTTTGACAACTTTCGTCGCATAGCAGAGACGCCGAACAACATTGTTTATGAAGTAACACCGTGATGAAAAAAAGTTTTTAGGCTGGAGGTTAGCGATCCTAACAGGGGTGTTCGGCTTGTCGTGTGACTATGGAAACGCGTCGGGTGCTCCTTATTAGACGAGACACCTAATCTACGTTGATCGTCGTAGACCAAGGCTGCCGAGATATGCGGGCAGACACTGATTGACTGAAGGGCGACTTTGGAATGCTGCTAAGTGTCTACTTGCCAGAGGTTTGTCGCTAATCCTTCATCCAATGGAAGTACCAATCGTAGTCTGAGGATAGTAACTCGAAACCGCATTTACCCCGGGTTGCAAACGTATCCTAGTTAATAATTCTCTGGGCAAAAAGTCTTGGGCTGCAATCTGTAGACACTGGATGGCTAATGTCTGAAAAGCTACTGGTGGTTTGTCTTCCAGACGGCCGGGTTAATCACGGAGAAGGTTTTTAGGTCAGGCAGGTTGCGTTTGGCTTGTTACCCCAAGCGTGTTTTATGAGTGAATGACGGTAGCAATTTTAAGCGGTGGTGGTTGAGCGTCAATGTGATCCAGAATCTTCTGGATTATGTCTGGGTCAGTGATACCGGCGATGACCCGCATATTCCCGCCACACAAAGGACATAGAGTAGTATTGCCCTGGGCAGTCTGAATCGTCAGGTTGAGTCTGATCTAGCGCTAATGCGTGACGTTTAAGGGGCCGGTGCTATGCCGTACTCCGCGCAGTTCATCAATGTCTCGGTCCATCACGGGCCATGGGGTAATCCTCCCATTTTTTACTGACACCATCAGTGGAACCTAGGCCACCATGACCAACTTCTGTTTCGGGGTGATTCCTCCTATTGCCATGTTCGGCCGTTCTCACGCCTCGGCATTAGCTCGAAACGTATCCATTCGACGCTTGGCGTCCTTCTTAAATGGATCAATCCTGTTTGAAATGTCCTGATTGCATTGGTCGAAAAACGCTAGAGCATCGGACAATGAATGCCAGCGTCGCGCCGCCAACTCAGTATTGATCGTTAACCCCAACTTGTTTCGTTGTTTTTGATAACGAAAGTTCGCTTGACCAGAGACACACCTTTCAAAAGTTAGCCCTGATATTCTGGTGCTCCAAGAACCAGCGGCATTTCCTTGTAATGCTCTGTCAGTCAGATTTGGCCTTGAGGTCGCCCCCATAACGGTACCTTGTATTGCAATTGACCACCGATAATGACGCTAAAACAAGTCAAGACTTCAAATGATTAAATACACTTCATCCGTTTAATTAATGTTTGTATTTGCAATTAAATCAGGGGTTTATGGCCTTATCTTGAAAGCATTGATAGGGCTGAAAGCTGATAGTGGCGGAGAGGGAGGGACACTGCTGCCACTACCCTTACTCCCCTGAAAAGCCTATACACTGGGGTTTACGCTGTGTTCATTGTAATAC
>JAQWQN010000245.1 GCA_029244465.1 Pseudomonadales bacterium | reverse complement strand
AGGATGTGCTCCTAATCATGGCGAAGCGGGCTGGCCGATATATTGCCGGAGCGATCAATTTTATTGGTGAAGACACCCTGTTCGGCCGGAATTGGGGGTGTATTGAAGACCACCGCTTTCTGCACTTCGAAGTGTGTTACTACCAGGCAATAGATTTTGCGATCCACCGTGGTTTGAAAAAAGTCGAAGCCGGGGCACAAGGCGCGCACAAAGTTGCCAGAGGTTATTTGCCTGAAGCGACTTATAGTGCCCATTGGATTGCTGATGAAAACTTTCGCGACGCGGTCGCCCGTTTTCTTGATGATGAGCGTCAATACGTCGCGCAAGATCTTGCCTACGTGGAAGCAAATACACCGTTCAATGCAAATACAGATCTAAGTCGATTGCGCGACATACAACTTAATTCTCAGGCGTGAAGTAGGCGCTGGCAAAAGCACGTGTGTATGACTGTAACGTCTGGGTATGCTTTGGCCCCATACGGAGAAACTGCTTTTCCAAGTCCGTCATGTTTTGCAACGCCGCGTCGTGGAAATGGTAGTAGACGTTAGGCCTCAGCAAACGAATATCCGCCTCGATCACCGGCACAGACAACACCTCCGCACATGCCCTGCGCAGGATTTCAGAAACCGTTCGGTGATCGCCCAAGCGTCGAAGGCCTGTTTCGAGCAGCGGCTGGATAAAAGACACAAACTGAGCGAGCGTTGCGGGCTCAATGAGCGCAAGGGTCTCAACATAATAGTCGTACCGTTCGAAACCCCGTTCATCTAGCCATTTTTCGTCACCGTTTTGGCGGACAAGGAATGCGCTCAAACGTGCCAGTCCTTTGCCTTTGCGCACGACTCTACCCTCAGCAATTGCAGCCATCTGCGTTGCAACTCGGCCTGCAATCCCGTTCGTGGCGAATCCCTCGAGCAGGCTCGACGGCACGCCTAATTTTAGAATCTCTGATAGCAACCAAAGATCGCTGTCATCGTACTCGGGTAGCTTGACGCCAAAGTGTTCTGACCGCTGCTGAGCGAGATCGCCCGCTTGCGCTTTCCTCCAATCTAGATCCGCCCCTAGAATTGATTCGCGGAGATCGTCCTGCACTGCCTCAACGCTGGCGAGCTGTTCCGAACTGGTTTGACCGGGTTCGACAGCCGTCGTAGTCGACTGAAGCTGATGTGTACGATCATTTTGCAATTGGTTTTTCGGCAAAGAGAACGGCCAAAATTCGAGTACGAGGACGATTAATCCCCCCATGATGAGCCCGGTGACGATATAATTGATGTTCGTCCGCAAGGAGGCCGCCTCTTGATGCCGCAATTATTGAATTATAGGCGCTAGGTTTAAGCATCGATAGGCTAAATACTTCCGAGTAGAAGAATGAGCCCGGAATGTCTGGCATTCCGCTATACCTTCACGTGTTCCAATGTTGGTCAAAGATGTCCGCAACTACCGTCAAGCAAATCCTCACTCACCGCACACAGGTCGGCGCCACAGTTATCCTCAAAGGATGGTTGCGCTCGCGCCGCACTTCCAAAGGTGGTTTTTCATTTCTTCACCTCCACGATGGCAGTTGCTTCGATACAATCCAGGCGGTCGCCGATCAGGATCTCGCCAACTACGCCGAGATTGTCGAACTCGGTACTGGATGTTCTGTCATTATCTCAGGGACAGTGGTTGATTCAGACGGCAGCGGTCAAGACCGTGAGATTCAAGCAAGTCGCGTTGAAATTGTAGGGCTAGTCGACGACCCCGAAACCTACCCAATCAGCAAGAAGCAACATACGTTCGAATACCTTCGTTCAGTCGCCCACCTACGACCACGCACCAACACGTTTGGCGCTATATCACGACTTCGGCATCGTATCGCGAGTGCGGTACACCAATACTTCGATCAAGAAGGGTTCTTTTGGGTCAACACGCCAATCATCACGGCCAGTGATTGCGAAGGTGCTGGTGAACTATTTCGCGTATCGACACTCGATCAGGTTAACCGAGATCCGAGCGAAGATTTTTTCGGCACCGATACCTATTTGACGGTCAGCGGTCAGCTGAATGTCGAAAGCTATTGCTGCGCTCTATCCAAGGTTTATACCTTCGGCCCAACCTTTCGCGCGGAAAATTCAAATACCAGCCGCCATCTCGCCGAATTCTGGATGATCGAACCAGAAATAGCGTTTTCAAACTTGTCAGACAACGCGGATTTAGCGGAATCGTTCCTGAAATCAGTGATCAAGAACGTCGTCGCCAACGCCCAAGACGACATGACGTTTTTCGCCGAACGCATCGATGACACCGTGCTCGAGCGACTAAACAATGTGGTCGAGGCTCCTTTTGAAAGAATGACCTACACCGAGGCTGTCTCGATACTTGAAAAATCGGACAAGAAATTCCAATTCCCCGTCATCTGGGGCGCTGATCTGCAGTCAGAACATGAACGATTCATCACAGAAGAAGTGATCAAGGGACCGGTTGTCGTCACGGACTACCCTAAGGAAATAAAAGCCTTCTATATGCGCCTAAACGATGACGAAAAGACGGTTGCCGCGATGGACGTGCTGGTTCCAGGCGTGGGGGAAATCATCGGTGGTAGCCAGCGCGAAGAGCGGCTGGACATTCTCGACAAGCGCATGGAAGACGATGTCTTGAAGGAGCAGCTTTGGTGGTACCGCGACTTACGCCGCTACGGCACCGTACCGCACGCAGGCTTCGGTCTTGGCTTTGAGCGTTTGGTGCTCTATATCACGGGAATGGAAAATATTCGCGATGCCATACCGTTTCCGCGCATCCCAAACAGCGCAGCATTTTAAGTTCTTTCTATGCGCACATCCCTCTGGCGACTCAGACACATTATCGGTAAACACAGAGCAAGACTGATCGCAGGCATCATAGCCTTTGGCATCGCTCGCTTCTTCGAGACAACCGTACCATTCTTGACCGCTTATTCGATAAACTTGATGACGGAAGGAGATTTTGACGTCTTCTGGCCCGTCGCGGGCATTGTCGGGGCTGTCACAGCGCGCTATATGGTGGTGACGTTTGCACGACTGAGCGTGCGCAGGTCCGGTTTAAACGTGGCTTACGACCTTCGCCAAGGACTCTACGCGTCGCTGCAAGATCAGGGTGGCGAGTTTTTCTCCAAACACACCATCGGCGATATGATGACTCGTGCTGTGGCCGACATTGCACTGATTCAAAGACTCATCTCGATGGGTACGATCTTAGTGGTCATTCTCGTGTACGCTGGCTTGTTTGGCTTTGCTTCCATGCTGTATTTCTCACCGATGCTGACACTTCTATTGTTACCGCCGATGCCTTTCGTTTTCTGGTACGCACAATATTCTTCTCGTCGTATGGGGGTGGCCTCCAAGGACGTTCAAGATCGTTTATCCGACATCGGAGCCCACGTACAAGAGAACCTCTCCGGCATCCGGACCATTCAGGCAATGGTCCAGGAAGAAAATGAGATAGCTCGGTTTTCGAAAACCAACCAAGCCTACGCAGATGCGTTTTATGAACAGGGGCAGATCAACTCAGCAATGGCGGCCTGGATGCCTTCACTTGCCGCCATTTGCTCTCTGACTATATTGAGTTACGGCGGTTACCTTGTTCTCGAAGGCGCTATGCCAGTCGGTGACTTCGTCGCATTCTTCATGTTGGTCAACATGGTCGTTCAGCCATTCCGTGTAGCCGGTTTTATTATCAATCTTTTCCAACGAGCCGCCATAGCCAGTGACCGCTTGTACGAAGTTATGGATCTCGAGCCAGAGATTTCCAACCACCCGTCTGGCAAAACCCCAGAATATATTACCGGAAACATCGTTTTTTCTGATCTAACTTTCACCTATCCCGGTGCAAACCAACCGGTGTTAAAAAATATAGACCTCAACATCCAAGCCGGAGAGACGGTTGCCATCATGGGCCGAGTTGGCTCTGGTAAATCGACGCTGCTACAACAGGTCGTACGCTTAATCGATCCGCTACCAGGGTCGGTTTTGATTGATGGTTGTGATGTGCGTGACTACCCACTTTCGCAGGTCCGAGCACAATTGGCCATGGTTCCCCAAGACCCTTTCCTCTTTGGTGAACCGTTAAAAGATAACTTGACCTACGACAACCCAAATCGCGCGTTGGATCTTATCTGGGATGCAGCGACTTCAGCCGATCTCAAAGATACCATCCAAGACTTCCCAGAAAAGCTAAATACCCTCGTAGGTGAACGCGGCGTGACCCTCTCGGGAGGACAAAAACAGCGAGCGACACTCGCCCGCGGTCTCATTCGACACGCTCCAGTTCTTATTCTCGATGACTGTTTTTCTGCGGTGGATACCGAGACCGAGGAACATATCCTTTCTGAGTTAAAACGTCTGCGACAAGATCAAACAACGTTGCTGGTATCGCACCGCGTCAGCACAGCTCGACACGCCGATCGCATTGTGGTCTTAGACGAGGGTCGTATCATTGAATTAGGCGCCCATCGAGAATTGCTAGAATCCGGCGGCTATTATGCCGAGTTAGAGCGCGTGCAACGCGAAGGTGGCGAGGACGAGGATTTGGCCGCGACTCGTGTCGGACGGACTGGCGATTCGGCATGACTGGATCTACACCAAAAAAAGACCAAGCTGTCGATCGCGACTACGCCATGTTCGAAGCGGATCTTTCCGGCACCGTGCTCAACATGCATCTTCTCGGGCGCCTGTTAAAGTGGCTCAAACCGTATAAGTTATCTCTCCTGATAAGTTCTGTCTTAGTGCTGATCACGTCTACCCTGCATGTGTTGCTTCCCATCATCATCTCCTTGGTCGCCATTGATCACATCATCCGGGGTGAGTCGAGTTCGGACACGCCCGACTTCGGACTCATCGAACTCAACACGTGGTTGACGGATGCGACAGGTCTTCCGCCGCTGCTCGTGGCCTGCATCATGTATGGCCTGATACAGATCGTCTGGGCAATCACCGGTCACGCTCACCGGATGACGCTGATCGCGGCAGTTATCAACGGTTTGCGCGATCTACGTCGAGATTTATTTGCACACCTTGAGACTCGCCCATCCAGTTTTTATGACCGAGTCGCCGTCGGACGAGTCATGACCCGTGTCACCAATGACATCGAAGCTTTATACGAATTACTGCGAGGCCTCGGCTCCTTGATCGGCGAGTTTGTCCCTTTCTTCGTCGCCCTTGTCGTCATGCTTGCGATCGACGTACAGCTCACCTTAATGCTCTTATTGGCTTTACCTGTTCTGGGTTTGGTCACTTTTTACTTTAGGCGTTTAACCAGGACACTCTTTCGCCAAGTGCGCCAAACCCTCTCCGCATTGAACCAAAACATGCAAGAGAATCTCTCGGGTTTACAAGTTGTCCAACTATCGGATCGTCAAGATTACAATCTTGATCGCTACACTCGAATAAACCAAAGCAACCGAGCGTTCGAACTACGCAGTGCTCGGGTTGAAACCTTTTATGGCGCATTCAATGACAGCCTCGCTCACGCAGCGATCGGTGTCATTATTTGGTACAGCGCGAGTCAAGTGGCAGAACTGTCTATGACCCTCGGTGAGTTGGTCCTCTTCACCCAGTTTATCGGCATGCTCTTCCATCCCATCGTTGTCCTCGGCGAACAGACCAATATTCTTTTTCGCGCCATGGCGAGTGGCGAACGGATATTTCAAGCGATCGATTGGGATGAGAAAATTCATGAACCGGAGAACGCTACCCCTTTACCCGCTCGCTTACGAGGCGAAGTGGAATTCAAGAATTTACATTTCTCCTATGACACCTCTACTCCGATCCTAAAAGGCGTCAGCTTTACAATTGAGCCGGGAGAGAAACTTGCCATCGTTGGACCTACGGGGTCCGGCAAAAGCACTTTGATCCGCCTGTTATCACGTTTCTACGACTTCGATGACAATCAGATTTTTTTGGACGGCATCGATCTCAACCGTATTCATAGCAACGACTTACGCCGGCGGGTTGGCGTCGTACTGCAAGATTTCCACATATTTTCAGGTTCAATCTATGACAACATCGCTTTAGGCAACGAGGCGATCACATTGGATCGAGCGATCGCTGCGGCACAGACGGTCAACGTTCACAATTTCATCTCGAAGCTTCCTGAAGGGTACGACACACTTCTGACCGAACGCGGGCAAAACCTTTCCCAAGGACAGCGTCAGCTACTGGCATTTGCTCGAGTGCTAGCAGCGGATCCAGAAATACTCGTTCTAGATGAAGCCACAGCCAGTATCGACACCGAGACCGAACTCCTAATCCAGGATGCGCTGCACCGACTGACCGAAGGTCGCACCTCGATCCTGATCGCCCACCGGCTACAGACCATCCAAGAGGCGGATCGGGTACTCGTCCTCGATCATGGCGAAATCGCCGAGCTAGGCAGTCACGAAGAACTCTTGGCAATGGAAGGCCTCTACTACACATTGCACAACCTACAGTTCCAGGACGCTTCCTGACAGGAGCTGCTAGTATCTGCTTATGACCCTCGAAAACGGAAAAACAGTGCCTTCAAGTGGTATCAAATTTGTCACCAGCGAAGGCATTGTGGCAATTAAGGATGGCATCAAGAAAGGTGCGGAAGCCACAGCCGACATTGGCCGCAAGCCGCCATGGCTGCGCGTAAAAATCGCTAGCGGCGCAAAATATAAAGCCGTGTTAAACACGGTCAAAGATCATAGTTTAGCAACCGTCTGCCAAGAATCTCATTGCCCGAACATCGGCGAGTGTTGGAGCCACGGCACGGCCACCATCATGTTAATGGGCTCTGTCTGTACACGAGCGTGCAAGTTTTGTGCGGTGGACACCGGCAATCCCAGAGGTTGGCTTGACCAGGACGAGCCAGCCAATGCCGCCGAGTCAGTACGCTTAATGGATCTGCGGTACGTCGTTCTAACCTCTGTCGATCGCGATGACTTAGCGGATGGCGGAGCCGCACACTACGCAGCGTGTGTGGCTGAAATCAAAAAGGAAAATCGCTCCACCGCAGTAGAAGCGCTAACGCCAGACTTTAATGGCAGCGAAACATCGATTCGAGTGGTTGTCGAAAGTGGTGTGGATGTTTTTGCGCAAAACGTCGAAACCGTGCGGCGGCTTACTCGGGCGGTACGAGACCCCCGCGCCGGATACGAGCAGACGCTAACCGTCCTGGGGTTTGCAAAAAAGGTCGCTCCAGGCTTGCTCACCAAAACGAGCTTGATGCTTGGGCTAGGCGAAACAGACGACGAAATAGTCGCGTGCATGGATGATCTGCGCGAACAGGAAGTAGATATTCTGACGTTGGGACAATACCTTCGGCCCACCCCACACCATCTGGCAATAGAACGCTGGGTAACACCCAACGAATTTGAGAATTACAGAGAAATTGGGCTAAACCGCGGCTTTAAAGAGGTTGCCTCTGGTCCCTTGGTGAGATCTAGCTATCGAGCGGACCGAATTCTAGACGGCAACAACCTCGGTCTCGAAGTCAGCGCGCCGCGCTCTAAAAAAGTAGGTTCCATACCCGTTAGGCAAGTTTAGCGACTAACCCCACATGGGATGACATCCCCTCGAATCAATCGGCTTTTTCGTGAACCTCGTCACACCGAGCAGCTACCCGACGTCCTACCATGTCGCGATTCAGTAGGCATCTGCAGGGGCAGCACATCTCAGAACAAGCTATAGATCTACCAGAAAACCAAACAGCGCAAACTGAAGACGAAAATCTGCGACGGCTGAGCAATATATTGGTTCGCCCAAAGTACACAGTTAATTTCGTAGGCTACTTCATTGGCGGTGGATTGCTGACTATCGCCATCGTCATCGGAGCAACTTATCTGCATCTTTTAGACATTGACCAGTTACTGAACTCGACTCAAGCAATGGGCGTTGGCGGGCACATCCCGATTTATGATGCGTTCACGAACATCACTACCATCGCCATTGCCGGGTTGGCATTTTTTGTCATCTACTCATGTGTGATCGCCATCATTCTGGGTCATCGCGTGGCAGGTCCGATAACCGCACTCGTCGACTGCATTGAACAAATCAAGAGAGGTAACTTCACCTACGAACGTAATTTGCGCAATAACGATGAATTAGGTCCGATCCATGATGCGATACGTGACCTTGCTCGATCACTGAAACAGTCGAGCAAAGCTAGCAGCGCTTCTGACTCAACGTTCGAATAAATCCATGCAAACTCCGTCTCATCATCTTCTTGCACTCTTCGGCACTATCTTGGTGCTAGCCGCATCGTTTTGGGTGAGATACGAGATAGACACCCGATTTCAAATGGCACTAACCCATGCTCACTTCACTGAAGCCGTTCGGTCAAGCAAGAAAAATATGAACACCCTAACGGCCACCCCACGGAGCAATAGCTATACAGCCGACGGCGTGCCAACGCTCGGCGGAACACCACGAAATACGGGGCAGTGGATTGCACTATTCAATGAGCGCGCCCGATACGCGCCAGAAGGTGGTCCAGCTTACATCGTCAATTCTCAAGGGAACGCTACCACCGGCGCGATCGGCGTCAGCGCCACCAAATACGGTCAAGAGGTGCAGATCGTGCGACCTGCTTTCCGTGCCCTCACATCAAGCAGGATCATTGTGTCGAATGCCGGCGCCCAACTCGCCTCATCATCTAAGATCAAATCGTAGTAGAGCTGCGCTCTTTTCTCTAAACTACGCGCCACATTTTTTGGCGAGTCACCTAAGCGATGAGCGATCTCCCGAGAGGCTTCTGCAATTCTACGGACCAAAGTACAGCGATAATTCTGGTTGCAAGCTGCGATGTCGACTCGTGGGTTGAGCAGCAACCATCTGCGTCCAAAGAATGGCTGAGACGCCAAAAGTTCACCGGCAAGGCAGGCCAGTATGCTTGGTTTGAAGAGGGTGATTCTTCGTCTGTTGTGGTCGCGTGGGATGGCAAACCGGCGCCAAAGACCCTCGGCGCACTACCGATGTCGCTTCCCGAAGGGCAGTATCACCTGGCAGCACCGGCTCACGAGCTCATCGTGCTTGGCTGGGGCATGGGGGCTTATCAATTCGATCGCTACACCGCGCCCAAGCGCGCACCCGCAGAACTCGTCCTGCGCACGGCGCAAAAAACAAGAATATGTAATCTCTTGCATGCCATCTCTCTCGGCCGCGACCTCATCAATACCCCAGCAGCCGATATGGCGCCGTCTAATCTGATGGCCGAAATCCAAGCGATGGCTGAACAGTTCGGTGCCAGCTGTAACGTCACCACCGGCGACGCTCTGCTGGACCGTAACTGCGGGGCAATACATGCGGTCGGACGCGCAGCCGAAGATCCACCTAGCCTTGCTGAAATGACCTGGGGTTCTGCAGATCACCCACACATCGCGGTTATTGGCAAAGGTGTCACCTTCGACAGCGGCGGCTTAGATCTCAAAAATGCCTCCGGCATGCGCACTATGAAAAAGGACATGGGTGGCGCTGCAATCGCGATTGGGCTCGCTTATGCCATCATGGCCGAAGCATTACCCATCCAGCTCACGTTGATCATTCCTGCAGCAGAGAACGCTGTCTCGGGTAACGCCTTCAGACCAGGCGATATCCTTCACACGCATGCCGGACTTACCGTCGAGATCGACAACACAGACGCAGAAGGCCGTTTGTTACTATGTGACGCGCTATCAATCGCAACAAAAACTGAGCCCGACTTAATCATCGATTTTGCAACGCTCACAGGCTCAGCCCGGTCTGCCGTTGGGACTGAAATCTGTGCGATGTTTGCGACATCAGATGACGTTGCAGTAGGCCTCGATTCCGCCGGTACAGATGTTGCCGACGCGGTCTGGCGTATGCCACTGCATCAATCATACAACTACATGATTGATAGCAAAATCGCTGACCTGGTCAACTCAGCAGCGTCGCCCTATGCGGGTTCAGTAACCGCGGCCCTTTTCTTACAGCGTTTCGTAGGCGAATCGAATTGGGTGCACTTCGATATTATGGCGTATAACACGCGCTCCCGTGCCGCGCACCCAGAAGGCGGAGAAGCCATGGGATTACGCGCGGTTTTATCCTACCTGGAGGACACCTATGGCACTACTACAAGAACTTGAAACCCAGTCTTCCGCGACGAGTACCCCTTTAGTGGAGGTTTTAGACGTCCTGCCTTACAACGAGCAAGGGCTTATCGCAGCAATCGCCCAGGACGCTACCTCTCGCGAGGTACTGATGTTGGCCTGGATGAACAGGGAAGCAATTGAAGCCACAATCACGCAAGGCGTTGTCACCTATTTTTCCCGCAGCAGACAAGCGCTATGGCGAAAAGGTGAAACGTCTGGGCATACTCAAACGCTCAAAGCCATGCATATAGATTGCGACGGCGACGCTATACTACTGACGGTGCAACAATCGGGTCCTGCGTGTCATACCAATCGTCCGTCCTGTTTCTACTTATGCGTACAGGGCGAGCAAGTCGTCATTGCCTCAGAACCCGTTAACTAGCCAAAGCAAGAACATGACAGAACTCCGATTACACAACACGTTAAGCGGTTCGAAAGAGGTCTTTACGCCGATCAATCCCAACGAACTGACGGTTTATGTTTGCGGACCAACTGTCTATGACTTCGTCCATATTGGCAATGGTCGACCAGCAGTCGTTTTTGACGTACTTATCCGTTTATTGAAAGCGAAATACCCTAGAGTCACCTACGCTCGCAATGTCACTGACATAGACGACAAAATTAACGCCACCGCGATCGCAAACGGAGAACCTATTCAAACATTGGCCGACCGCTTCACCGCAGCCTATGAAAACGATATGGCAACGCTTGGCGTACCGGCGCCTGATGTCGCCCCGCGCGCGACCCACCATATCGCAGAGATCGTCACCATGATCGGTGAACTTGTCACGCAGGGGCACGCCTATGAGAATGAAGGCCACGTACTCTTTAGCGTACCGTCAGATCCAGACTATGGATCGCTATCGCGACGCTCACTAGAAGACATGCTTGATGGCGCTCGCGTCGAGATTGCCCCGTATAAGCGGGACGCAAAAGATTTTGTGCTTTGGAAACCATCAGAAGGCGATTTGCCCGGTTGGGATAGCCCCTGGGGCTATGGACGTCCTGGATGGCACATCGAATGCTCTGCCATGATCCGAAAACACCTCGGCAAAACCATCGATATACACGGCGGTGGTTCAGACCTTACGTTTCCACACCACGAGAACGAAGCTGCACAGAGCCGCTGCGCCAATGGCACACCCGACTATGTTCGGTACTGGCTACACAACGGCATGCTGACCATGGGCGGCGAAAAAATGTCCAAGTCTGTTGGTAACGTGCAGAAGGTCCACGAACTTGCAAAGCGCCATTCTGGCGAAGTGCTTCGCTACGCGTTGCTTGGTGGTCAATATCGTTCACCACTCGCTTGGGGTGATGACGTCCTTCGCCAAGCAAAAGCCAGCCTCGACACGCTCTACCAGGCGCTTCGCGACAACCCTGACAGCGAACACCAGGCCCCAGACTACACGACATGGCGCCTAGATCAGTTTCCACAAGCTGCCGTTAACGCGCTTTGCGATGATCTCAATACCCCCCTCGCCCAATCGGTACTCCACGAGTTTGCCGGCCGGTTACAACGCGGGCAGGATGACGAGGCGCGGTCGGACCTCCTTGCAGCCAGTTGGTTACTCGGGCTCCTTGATCAAGATCCAGAGACTTATTTCAAAGGTACCGCTGAGTTGGAAGTGTCCTCGCAAGACATCGATGCGCTCATCATTTCCCGTAACGACGCACGCGCTGCCAAAGACTATGCCCTTGCCGACAAAGTACGCGACGAGCTCATCGCATTGGGGATTGAACTAGAAGATACCCGCGAAGGTACACGCTGGCGGCATCGCTAGCGTTGCCAAGTGAACTACCAATGCCGGAAATTGCGATACAAGGCGGCAATGTCGTTGCACACGCCGCCGCCCACTTCTGTCAAAGAGCCGGTCTAGACTGTCAAATGACGGCCGAGATAGACGAGCGACCCGACGTCGATGCCGTGATCCTCGGTTCAAACATTACGCGCCTGCTGCGAGCAATTGATCCACAGCGCTTTGAGACCCTAGGGCATCAGCCTTCGCGCGAACAAGTTCGTCTGGCTAAATCCGCGTACCTCTTGTCCGAACTACCATTGGGAAAATTCCACCTAGATCGATACGGCGCGCCTCTAGTAAATGTGTCGTACCAAGAACTACTCGATTTTGTGCGTACAGATTCCAGTCCCGTAGGGGCCAAGACATCGGCCGACCACACCCCGGCTCTAACGGTCGACACGACCCCACCCACACGACTTGCCGCTGATGAAACTTTGGGAGTTTGGTACGCCAGTCAGCCCGGTACGTTTGTCGCCAATGTTACTTGGCTTAGCGAGACATTCATCGGACGGCAGTTCTCCACTGAGAGCAACACGCACTTTATCTATGTGGGGATGCGCCCAGCCGAGGATGCTCAGTGCCACCCCAGTCTTAAGCCTTTCCTGCAAGCGCTTAAGTTCATTCGCCCGCTGACTTACGAATCTAGCCAAACCGCGATGTACTCCGGCCGGACCGCCTATCTGGGTGGCGCATTTTCAAACTCATTTCCGCTGCAGCTACCAACGTTTCAGACAGGCATCGAAGATGCCTGGGTACTCTCGCGTATGCTCGAAAACTACGACGACGATATCGTTCTAGCGCTATCAGAATTTGAGAGATTTCGACTCCCCAGGCATCAAAAAATCGCGGCCGCCAATAACATGGCGGTCCACCATTTGCTTGGCAAAAAAGGTTCCGCTGCAGTTGCAAGGAACCTCGGAATTGCTTTCCGAGCCCGCTTTCTGCCTGAGATGGCAATGCAGCAAGTTGACTGGTACTACCAGTATGATTGCATAAGAGGCTTTCGATAACGAAAACTGAGCGCATGCATGGGTAGTTCACGGCAAGGCAAATCTAAGCGCGGATTAGTTAAGCAGTCTGCTCTCCGCGCTAAA
>JAQWQN010000115.1 GCA_029244465.1 Pseudomonadales bacterium | reverse complement strand
CATAAAGTTGATGCACCATCAGGCACGGCGGTACGGATGGGTGAGATTTTGGCGGATACGCTGGGTCGTGATCTAGAAACCGACGCGGTATATGGCCGGGAAGGGATTACAGGTGCACGGACTCGGAAAACGATTGGGTTTTCCACGATGCGCGGTGGGGATATTGTGGGCGAACACACCGTTATGTTTGCCGGTGAAGGTGAGCGAATAGAGATTACGCATCGGGCCCAAAGTCGCATGAATTTTGCGCACGGTGCGCTAAGAGCAGTCCGATATGTCTCCGGTCAAAGCGCGGGTCTGTATGATATGCAAACGATCCTCGGTCTAAAGTAATCGACGACTAGAAAAACAGACCTGAAGTTCGCTTCTTGTGGCACAGAGGCGTTTATTTCTGGGGTACATGTGAGTAGACTACCGCTCCCAAGCTGGGGCGGTTCGTTGTTGATCCACGTCGACTTTACGATGACTCTAAACGCCCCAAGCCCGGTCAACGTCGTACCAAAAACGGCGCCTAGATAACCGCGCAATCCCCAAACAAGATCTCGCTATCTAGACAACTGTTGGAAAACTTGAGGGCGCATATTTGATACCGGCTTTACTTGCCTTAGAAGACGGTAGTTTATTTCTCGGCCAGTCAATTGGGGTCGAAGGTAGTACCGTTGGTGAAGTGGTGTTTAACACTGCAATGACGGGCTATCAGGAGATTCTCACTGATCCTTCTTACGCTCAGCAGATTGTAACGCTCACTTATCCTCAAATTGGCAATACAGGTGTGAATTCTGAAGATGACGAGTCTGATGGGGTTTGGTCTGCGGGATTGGTTATCCGTCAGACCCCGCGCCGTAACAGTAACTGGCGCCAGAACATGTCACTCCCTGAGTACCTCGTAGCACGTGAAGTTGTTGCAATCGCTGATGTCGATACGCGGCGACTAACAAAATTGATTCGGGAGAAGGGCGCGCTCGCTGGATGTATCGTTGCGGGTGTCGAGGCTGTTACCGAAACCGGGCAAGCGGCTGCAATTGAGCGGGCGAAATCTTTTCC
Source organism: Pseudomonadales bacterium (assembly GCA_029244465.1). GTDB lineage: Bacteria > Pseudomonadota > Gammaproteobacteria > Pseudomonadales > Azotimanducaceae > UBA4421. The sequence continues at coordinate 8,026 of JAQWQN010000115.1, read as the reverse complement.
TGGTCTCAAGGGGATGGATCTGGCAAAGGTCGTCACCGGAGAAGAGCGGAACTGGACTGAAGGCACTTGGACTCTGGAAGGTGGTTACCAAAACAGCGTCAAGAGCAAATACAACGTTGTTGCTTACGATTTTGGCGTTAAGCGCAACATATTAAGATTGTTGGCAGATCGCGGCTGTGACCTTACGATTGTGCCTGCGCAGACGCCTGCAAGTGCGGTCATGGCGATGAAACCAGATGGCATATTTTTGTCTAATGGGCCCGGTGATCCGGAGCCTTGCGAATATGCGATAGAGGCGATCAAGACACTGCTGGAAACTGGGGTGCCTATTTTTGGCATTTGCTTGGGCCATCAATTACTAGCGCTCGCGAGTGGCGCGCAAACGATAAAGATGTCGCATGGACATCATGGCGCGAATCATCCGGTACAAGATCAGGATTCAGAAGCGGTCATTATTACCAGCCAGAATCATGGTTTTGCAGTGGACGCTGAGACCCTGCCAAAACACCTGAGGTGTACGCATATCTCGCTCTTCGATGGGACAGTGCAAGGTATAGAACGAACCGACGTTAGTGCGTTTGGCTTCCAAGGTCATCCGGAGGCCAGTCCAGGACCACAAGATTGCGTTTACCTATTTGATAAGTTCATTCGCAATATGGACGGGGTGAAGGAAGTCTAATGCCAAAGCGTACTGATCTCGAATCGATTCTCATCATCGGTGCTGGTCCCATTGTGATCGGACAGGCGTGTGAGTTCGACTACTCTGGTGCGCAAGCGTGTAAGGCGCTGCGTGAAGAGGGATATCGGGTCGTGCTTGTGAATAGCAATCCTGCAACGATCATGACAGATCCCACGATGGCAGATGCGACCTACATTGAACCCGTTGAATGGCAAACCGTCGCGCGAATTATAGAAAAAGAAAAACCAGATGCGCTTTTGCCCACGATGGGTGGGCAAACTGCATTAAATTGCGCTTTAGATTTGGTGCGCGAAGGCGTACTTGAGGCGAATGGTGTTGAGCTCATAGGCGCCAGCCAAGATGCCATTGACAAAGCAGAAGATCGCGAGCGTTTCGATCGATCCATGAAAAGCATCGGTCTCAATACGCCTCGATCAGCGATCGCGCACAGTAAAGAAGAGGCGCTGCAGGTTCAGAGCCAGCTAGGATTCCCTTGCGTAATCCGACCTTCATTTACGATGGGCGGTAGTGGTGGTGGTATTGCGTACAACCGAGAAGAATTCTTAGAGATCTGTGAGCGGGGACTCGAGCTATCGCCGACTTCCGAGTTACTTATCGATGAGTCTCTTGTCGGTTGGAAAGAATTTGAGATGGAGGTGGTCAGAGACCGACGGGACAACTGCATCATCATCTGCGCGATCGAAAATCTCGACCCTATGGGTGTGCATACGGGTGACAGCATTACTGTTGCGCCCGCTCAAACGTTGACAGACAAGGAATATCAACTCCTCCGTAATGCATCGATCGCTGTGCTGCGAGAGATTGGGGTTGATACGGGTGGATCAAATGTGCAGTTTGCGATTGATCCGGAAAATGGCCGAATGGTGGTTATCGAAATGAATCCGAGGGTTTCTCGATCATCTGCGCTCGCTTCCAAGGCGACCGGTTTTCCGATCGCCAAAGTCGCAGCAAAATTGGCTGTGGGATACACCTTAGATGAGCTTGATAACGACATTACCGGTGGTGTCACACCGGCTTCGTTTGAGCCAAGTATTGACTATGTTGTCACTAAGATACCGCGCTTCACTTTCGAAAAGTTTCCGCAAGCAGATCCGCGCCTAACCACACAGATGAAATCTGTCGGGGAGGTTATGGCGATAGGAAGGACCTTCCAAGAGTCTTTACAAAAAGCACTCAGAGGATTGGAAACGGGGATGGTCGGTTTTGATTCCGTACTTGATACAGAAAAAGCAGATTGGCTGGCGACGCTTAAGAGAGAGCTTGCGACGCCTGGATCTCTGCGACTTTGGTATGTCGCGGATGGTTTTCGCCAGGGATTCAGCTTGGAAGAGATTTTCGACCTAACGGGGATCGATCCTTGGTTTTTAGCAGAGATCGAAGATCTAGTGCAGGCGGAAGCCGATCTGGAAAAGCAAGCAGCCGAAGCGATAGATAAAGCGGGATGGTATGGCCTAAAGCGCAAAGGATTTTCGGATGCGCGGCTGGGGCAATTGCTTGAGACCGACGAGCACGAGATTCGTAGTCTGCGCCAAGCGCTTGGTGTGCACCCGGTGTACAGACGTGTAGACACCTGTGCTGCCGAGTTTCCCGCAACCAGCGCGTATATGTATTCAACCTACGAGGAAGAATGCGAATCAAACCCGAGTAACCGGCGGAAGATTATGGTGCTGGGTGGTGGCCCGAACCGTATTGGTCAAGGCATCGAGTTTGACTACTGCTGTGTACACGCAGCCCTCGCGATGCGGGAAGATGGCTATGAGACCATTATGGTCAACTGTAACCCAGAAACTGTCTCTACAGACTATGACACGTCTGATCGTCTCTATTTTGAGCCGGTTACGCTGGAAGATGTGCTAGCGATTGTAGATGTCGAACAACCCGTTGGCGTCATTGTCCAGTTTGGTGGCCAAACGCCGTTAAAGTTAGTCAATGATTTGGAAGCAGCGGGCGTCCCAATCATCGGTACAAGCCCCGATGCGATTGATCGTGCGGAAGATCGTGAACGTTTTCAGCAGTTGGTTGAGAAGCTTGCGCTTCGCCAACCCTCTAATCGAGTCGCGTCGAGTGCTGAACAAGGGGTCGAACGGGCGCAACAAATCGGGTATCCGATTGTCGTTCGTCCCTCTTATGTTCTGGGTGGTCGGGCGATGGAAATTGTTTATTCCGATGACGAACTTTCGCAGTACATGCAGAATGCGGTTGATGTCTCTAATGACTCGCCAGTCTTACTTGACCGATTTTTGGACCATGCGTTGGAAGTCGATGTCGACGCCGTAAGTGATGGCGACCAGGTCGTGATCGGCGCCATTATGCAACATATTGAGCAAGCGGGCGTGCATTCCGGCGACTCTGCGTGCTCCTTGCCGCCATACAACTTACCGGCTGATATACAAGATCTGATCCGTGACCAAGTAAAGCGGGTCGCGCTTGAACTCAAAGTCATTGGACTGATGAATGTGCAAATGGCCGTGCAAGGAGAAGATGTTTTTATTTTAGAGGTCAACCCACGAGCTAGCCGCACGGTACCCTTTGTCTCCAAATGCATAGGGACGTCGCTCGCCAAAATCGCAGCACGTTGCATGGCTGGAACGTCCTTGGCTGATCAAGGATTCACGAAAGAAGTGATACCGAAGAACTTCAACGTCAAGGAGTCTGTTTTCCCGTTCGCGAAATTTCCAGGTGTTGATCCGATACTTGGACCGGAAATGAAGTCCACCGGTGAAGTCATGGGGGTTGGTGATACCTTCGGCGAAGCGTTTGCGAAAGCGTGCTTGGGTGCGGGCGAAGTGCTGCCAAAATCCGGTCGCGTTTTCATGAGCGTAAAGGAGTCAGATAAGGTAGGCCTCGTGCCGGTCGCACGCTCTTTTGTCGAGCTTGGCTTTACGCTTGTTGCGACCTCAGGTACGCGACGTGAGCTTGAATCGGCGGGCTTAGAATGTGAGTTGATTCGTAAGGTCAACGAAGGACGCCCGGATGTGTCAGACCTGCTCAAGAACGAGCGAATTGACCTCATCGTCAACACGACAGAAGGGCGCCAATCGATAGCGGATTCAGCGATTATCCGTCGCCTCGCGCTGCAAAAGAAAGTGTGCTACACCACTACCTTGGCGGGCGCTGAAGCCATCAGCTTTGCCATCAGACAAGGTCCTGGGGAGCGCGTCCACCGGCTTCAAGACTTGCACCGGGCGATCACCGGATGATTGCATGAAAGAACGAAGAAGCGATGAAAATATGTCCGTTCGATTTGTTGATTATATGAGGGTTAACTAACATGCCCATACCCATGACAGTTGAAGGAGCCGACGCACTTAGGGTCGAACTTCAAAATCGAAAAAGTAAGTTGCGACCAACCATCACTCAGGCTATTGCGGAAGCTAGAGAGCATGGTGACCTAAAAGAGAATGCGGAATACCACGCGGCTCGTGAGCAGCAGGGTTTTAATGAAGGCCGTATCCAAGACATAGAGGGGAAACTTGCTGATGCACAGATCATCGATATCAAGAAAATACCTCCTGGTGAAAAAGTGATCTTTGGCGTTACGGTCACTTTGCTTGATGTCGATAGCGAAGAAGAAATTCGCTATCGGATTGTTGGTGAGGACGAGGCTGATTTAAAGTCGGGGAAGATTTCAGTCATGTCACCGATCGCGCGTGCATTGATCGCTAAGAGCGTCGGTGATGCTGTTTCAGTCGTCACGCCTGGTGGCGACAAGGCATATGAAATCGATGGCGTTGAGCACTGTTAGCTGACAGTGCTCCATTTTCTTAGGTGCCGCCCGCATGCCGATGCAGGTTCGAGAGCTTTGGGTTAGCCTTTGGGTTGGCTCTAAACAGTACGGCGACTTTTCCGATACGTTGCACAATGTCCGCGTCACATGCGCTTGCGAGCTTCTCGCCTAGTGCGGCTCGATCGTCTCGCTCGCCGCTGCTGATACGAACCTTGATAAGTTCGTGATCCCGCAAGGCTCGGTCTGTTTCGGCCACGACATTTTCAGTGATGTTTTTGTCGCCAACCTGGACCACAGCGTCGAGGTGGTGGGCGATGCGACGGAGTGTTTTTTTCTGACTGCTAGATAGATTCATTCAGGTATTCTACTTAACTTATGACCGGTAAGCGCAGTAAATCCAGTGACCGTTGGTTGAGACGCCAACAGAAGGATCATTTTGTCCGTGCAGCACATGCGCAAGGGCATGTTTCGCGCGCGCATTTCAAGTTGGTGGAAATCGATCAGAAATACAAATTGCTGAGCGGCAATGCACGAATTTTGGAGTTGGGCGCTGCCCCTGGTGGCTGGACGAACTATATCGAAGGTAAGCTTTCTAAAAAGGGTGCGCTGATTGCAGTTGATCCCTTACCCATCACCGCCGGCGTCCACACCAGGGTGCTCGTGGGTTTGGCGGGAGAGGATGAGGTCGACGCAGAGATTGGTGTGTTAGTCGCTGAACTTGATGGGCTGACCCTTGTTTTATCCGATATGGCCCCCAATATCTCGGGCATACGGTCGGTCGATCAGGCCCGCGCGATGGAACTGGCCGACGTCGCTCGAACAGCGGCAACGAAGTGGCTGATGACAGGCGGGCACTTGGCGATCAAGGCGTTTCAAGGTGAAGGCTTGGATGATTGGGTTAAACAGACACGTGAGTGCTTTAAAAATGTGGTGATCACAAAACCAAAATCGTCTCGTTCTGAATCGAGAGAGGTTTTCGTTGTTGCTAAAGGCTTTTCCGGGGTGCGGGACGCTTTTAGCGAATTGGTGTAGGCTGCAGGGTCTATAGGTAGAAAACACAGTGAAATTTTGGTGCTCAGGACCGGTATCAAAGTAGTAATAGGCAGCATGATTGACGCTAAAGCGTCGTTGCCGCAACACAAGAGGTAGTTCCCGTGTCTGATATGGGTAAAAATTTATTGCTTTGGCTGATCATCGCGGCGGTGTTGCTGACGGTGTTCAACAACTTTAATGTTGAGCAGAAGCAAGACCCGATGTCTTATTCGGACTTCGTGAAGAACGTCAACATGGGCAGTATCCAGGAAGTTAGCATCCAGGGTGACAAAATCTATGCCCGGGATGGTTCAGATAATCGCTATGTCGTGATCTGGTCTGAAAATGATCAAAAGCTCCAAGATGATTTGTTGAACAATAGTGTCGATGTGAACTTCGTTGAAGAGGAAAAGCAGAGTTTCTGGAGCCAACTGCTGATTGCTAGCTTTCCCATACTGATCATCATTGCGGTGTTTATGCTGTTCATGCGCCAAATGCAGGGCGGCGGTTCTGGTCGTGGTGGGCCGATGGCCTTCGGCAAAAGCAAGGCACGTCTACTTTCCGAAGATCAGATCAAGACGACTTTTGCCGATGTTGCGGGGGTCGACGAAGCGAAAGAAGAGGTGCAAGAGTTAGTCGAGTTCCTGCGCGATCCTGGTAAATTTCAAAGATTGGGCGGTCATATTCCGCGCGGTATTCTTATGGTTGGTCAGCCTGGTACTGGTAAGACGCTGCTGGCCAAAGCGATTGCGGGCGAGGCCAAGGTGCCCTTCTTCTCCATCTCAGGTTCTGACTTTGTAGAAATGTTTGTCGGGGTGGGTGCTTCCCGTGTGCGCGATATGTTCGAACAGGCCAAGAAACAGTCGCCATGCATCATCTTCATCGACGAGATAGACGCGGTCGGGCGCCACCGTGGTGCCGGACTTGGCGGTGGTCATGATGAACGAGAGCAGACCCTGAACCAGCTTTTAGTTGAGATGGATGGGTTTGAGGCGAATGACGGCGTTATCGTAATTGCTGCGACTAACCGGCCTGATGTTCTTGATCCTGCGCTCCTAAGGCCGGGCCGTTTTGACCGCCAAGTTGTTGTGGGTTTGCCGGATATTCGTGGTCGTGAACAAATCCTGAAAGTGCACATGCGCAAAGTGCCACTATCAGATGATGTTGACGCAGGCATCATTGCGCGAGGCACGCCAATGTTCTCCGGTGCAGATCTTGAGAATTTGGTCAATGAGGCAGCGCTCTTTGCTGCGCGGGCGAGCAAACGACTGGTCGAAATGGAAGAGTTCGACAAAGCCAAAGACAAGATCATGATGGGTACTGAGCGTAAGTCCATGGTCATGTCAGAGAAAGAAAAGCGAAACACGGCCTATCACGAGGCAGGTCACGTTATTGTTGGGCGCTTGGTGCCAGAGCATGACCCTGTTTACAAGGTATCCATCATTCCTCGTGGTCGAGCTTTAGGTGTGACGATGTTCTTGCCAGAAGAAGACAGACACAGTCTGAGTCGCCAGGCGATCTTCTCGCAGATTGCCAGTCTTTTTGGCGGACGTATTGCTGAAGAGATGATTCTTGGTAAAGACGGCGTGACGACTGGCGCATCCAATGACATTGAGCGTGCTACCTCGCTTGCAAGAAGCATGGTCACCAAGTGGGGCTTGTCCGACGTTATGGGACCGTTGATGTATGACGAGGATGACCAAGAGGTCTTTCTCGGTATGTCCGCTGGCGTAAAACCGAAACCACTGTCCGATGAAACGGCAAAGGCCATCGACCAAGAAGTTCGTTCGATTATTGATGATTGCTATGGTACTGCGGAACGATTGCTGCAAGAAAACATTGACAAGCTGCATGCTATGTCAGACGCGTTGATGGAGTATGAGACGCTATCGGCGGACCAGCTCGACGATATCATGGCTGGAGCTAAACCGCGGGCACCGACTGTTCGGCAGCCACCACCCAGTGACCATCCCGACTCATCGCCCGAATCACCGATTGGTGGTCCGGCGGAAGAGACGTAAGCCTCAATCTTGTACGGCAAAAGTCGCTAGAATCCGCGCATGAGCAGGAAATACTTCGGTACAGATGGCATTCGCGGTCGAGTTGGACAGTATCCGATTACGCCGGAGTTTTGCCTTCGTTTAGGCTGGGCAGTCGGGACGGTTTTCGCTCGTCGGGGCCGCGCGCATATCGTGATTGGCAAAGACACTCGGATATCCGGGTACATGCTGGAATCCGTGCTCGAATCGGGCTTGCTATCCGCTGGCGCTGACGTCAGCCTTGTCGGACCAATGCCGACGCCGGCTATCGCCTACCTTACTCGTACCGTGCGTGCAGAGGCAGGCATCGTCATCAGTGCTTCCCACAATCCGTATTACGACAATGGCATCAAATTCTTTGATCGTTTGGGGGCTAAGCTTGACGATGAGTTAGAGCTGGAGATCGAAGAAAAACTTGAAGAAACAATGGTCAGTGTTGACTCGGATCAACTGGGCCGCGCATCGCGCCTTGAAGATGCCTCAGGGCGGTATATCGAGTTTTGCAAAGCGAGTGTTGCTAGAGGGTTC
>JAQWQN010000078.1 GCA_029244465.1 Pseudomonadales bacterium | reverse complement strand
TGGTGTTTATTCCAGCCGCTGTCGGCACGGCTCTCTATGAACAACGAGCAGCCACGCGAATTGAGGATGCCAACTTATGACTTTTACAAATCAGGTTACCGCAACCCCGGACCCACCAAGCACCGGCGTTCACAATCCGATCCACGATGCCGAAGGTGCTGATGCCGCGGGCTACGCTGGCGCTTTGGTGGCTGGCGTACGCACCTACGGATGGGCGGTACAGACAATTGTTGCCGCTCTCGGTCCACGGTGGCGCGCAACTGGTTGGGTTGACGTCCAACTTCTACGTCCATTGTATGCAGGCGAAATCCTAACGACCAAAGTAAGCGGGAGCGAGATCGACGTTGCTTTGAGCTGCGAGGTCGCCGACAAAAAGGTGGTCATGACCGGCGCCGCCGGGCACGGGAGCGCGCCTTGGGCAGATGATCTGAACACGCCAGAGACTGCTCCAGCCGGTAAAACCAAGATACCGCTGCCGACATACGAATTAAACACAGCGCCCCTCAATCAACCGCTCGTCCCCCTGGGCGCATGGGTCACCAACGCAACTGCCCAGGATATCGTGGCACAGGATCTAGGCATCGATGATCAACACTATTCAGATCAGGCAAACGCCACACCCATCCACCCTTACTTTATTGCTGGACGCATGGCACCCCTAACTCGACACAACTTCACATACGGTCCAACTATCCACGTTCGCAGCCAGATTCAAAACGTCCGCGAAGCACGCTCGGATCGGCAAATAGTCGTGGGTGCACAGATTGTCGAAGTCTACGAGCGCAAAGGTCATTGGTATCAGGTTCTAGACGGCATCGTTACCGATGAGGAAGGTGTGTTGGCGACCATCCGTCATCATACGATTTTTCGCCCCAGGCTGGCAGGTTAACCCCCAACAGGCAACTCGGAGAAGCTTATGTTTAACGATATCAAGGTCCTTGATCTCACCGACATCGAGGGTGTTTTCTGCAGCTACCTCCTAAGCCATGTGGGTTGCGAAGTCATCACAATCGAACCACCGGGTGGTGCCAAAACCAGACAAATGGAACCGCTCCACGAAGGCGAAAGTCTTTGGTGGCAGGCTTATGGGCGCGGCAAAAACAGCCTAGTGCTTGCGTTGTCGCACGCAGAGGACCGCGAAACTCTAATCGAATTAATCGCACATGCAGACGTACTGATTCACAACTTCACGCACACTCAGGCTCAGAACCTCGGCTTAAGCTACGCCACCCTCGAAGCGCTCAACCCAACCTTGGTTGTCGCCGCCATCACGGCCTTCGGCAGCGAGGGTCCTAAAGCAGATTGGCCCGCCTCGGATCTTACCGTGTGGGCTGCCAGTGGCGCACAATACCTAAGTGGTGATGCCGATCGTGCCCCCGTGCGAACCTCTATCCCACAAACTTTCCAGCATGCTTCCGCCGACGCAGCTGGCGCTGTTCTCATCGGCTTATACGAGCGCAATCGCTCAGGCCGGGGACAATTTATTGATGTTTCAGCCCAAGCATCCAGTGCGCAGGCTGCACTTGGCGCAAATCTGGCGATCCCCAATGGAAGTGGTTATGAGGTGCAACGTACCGCTGGGGGACTACAGGCAACCTTTCCGATCCAACTCACGTGGCCCTGTCAGGACGGGTACGTCGCGGTCACGCTGCTATTTGGCCCATCATTCGATGAACCCAATCGACGGCTTCTATCTTGGTGTATGGAAGCAGGTTTCTGTACCCAAGAGGATGTCGATACGCAATGGGGGCAAGAACTCATGGCCATGACTGCCCAACAAAAGTCGCCCGAGCCTTACTTTGAACTGTGCAAAAAAATCGAGCGGTTTACGCTCACACACACGCAACAAGCGCTTTTTGAAGAAGGTGTAAAACGCGGCATTTACATCGCCCCCACCTTCGATATCAGCGGATTAATGGCAGAGCCTCATTTCCAGGCACGGGATTATTGGCATGGCCTCGAAGTTATGGATAACGTCATCCCGGTGCCCGGCGCTTTCGCAAAAATGTCAGAGACACCAATCACACCACCACTTCGTTCGCCGTCACTGAATAATATTGGCGACAAGCCCTATTTCACTGGCGGGCCGATAGAGCTGCCTGAACCGGACCCGAGTGAGCTACCACTCGCGGGATTAAAGGTCCTCGACTTCATGTGGGTCATCGCTGGACCGTTTTTTACACGGGTGTTGGCGAATTATGGCGCCACCGTCATCAAGGTTGAGTCAACTATTAGACTCGAACCCGCTCGTGGCGCGCCGACATTCAAGGATGCAGAGCCTGGCGTTGACCGTGGCGTTCCGTACGCAAATTTCAACACTGATAAAATGAGCATCACCGTAGACCCGGCAAATCCGGCCGGACGGGCAGTGATTAGCGATCTTGTTAAGTGGGCAGACGTCGTTACAGACTCTTTCTCACCCAAAGCGATGGTAGGTTGGGGCTTGGGCTATGAGGATTTAAGGGCGATAAACCCTGACATCATTATGTTGTCGAGCTGCCTCATGGGCCAGACCGGTCCACGAGCTAGCGTCGCCGGTTATGGCAATATGGCGGCAGCTCTTAGTGGATTCTACGACTTGACCGGTTGGTCGGATCGGTCACCGGCCGGACCTTACCTGGCTTACACCGACGGGGTCGCGCCTCGCTTCATGTTGGTCGCGTTGATGTCCGCTCTTGAACACAGACGCCGCACGGGCAAAGGGCAAAGGATAGATATATCGCAGGCCGAAGCCGCTATTCACCTCTTGAGCCCTGGCATTTTCGAGCACGGATTGAGTGACGACATTTGGCATCGGGCCGGCAACCGCGACCGACACTTCGCCCCTCACGGGGTGTTTCCAACCCTGCCAGATGCACTAAGTAGTGAAGGATGGATCGCCATCGCCGTCACTCGAGATGAAGAGTGGCTGTACCTATGCAAAGCACTTGGCCTCATTGAGCTGGCCCATGACGAGCGTTTGCAATCTCGCGAAGGGAGACTGCAACACCAGGACTGGCTCGAGGAGGCCATCGGGGCAAAAACTCGAACCTATGCCCCCTTCGAGCTGCAAGCCAAACTGATCGCCGCACGCGTGCCGACACACGTCGTACAAAACTCTGCCCAAGCGCAAATCGACCCGCAATTTCTACACCGCAACCATTTTATCGAAGCGCCTCATACGCCCACAGGCACGATGGTCGTCGAAAACACACGGTTTCAGTTGTCACGAACACCTGGACGGGTGGCACGAGCAGGACCGGAATTGGGCGAACATAACTTCCAAGTCTTACAAGAGATCTTGGGCTACGACGACGACCAGATTGCTGACATCTACGCCTCACTGGCAATGGAATAGGAACCATAGACTGCGAGCAGGAATTCCTGCCAAGTGCAACCAGGTTTCATCTGCCGCTTGATGCTACCTCTATAAGCAAGCGGTGGGGTGTAAAACACCACCCCAATTCACTCCACGTTCACAGCAGACATCGGTTCTCCCCGGTCAGAGAACAGTCGCACATCGAGCCCGGCAAGGACATCCTAGCGGCGCTGTTCGGTCCTGGACGCGAGCCAACAGGTTCAGCAAGCCATCTGTGAACGAGAATCTTTCACTCACACCAACGCAAAGGGCAAAGACTGGATAACCCCCACGTCAACACCGACCCTTCCATTCGGCCTGGACAAATCATCGCCTTACACGGTCTGTTTTCGCGCTGCAAGTGAGCCGCGCACTGAGCCAGACAAGCACCATAACCGGTTTTGACTATCTCCACATCGCGCTATACTCCTATCTAGAAAGATCGAGGGGGATCAACAAGATGAAGTCAATTGCACTTTCGCTTACATTACTACTCACAGTGTCAGCAGCTTTTGCCGACATACCACGGACGCCTGACGGTAGACCTAACCTACAAGGCACCTGGGCAAACAATGCAGCTACGCCGTTAGAACGACCCGAACAGCTTGCCGACCGCGCGGTACTGACCGCCGAAGAAGTGGCGCGTTTTAAAGAGACGCACGACCAATTATTTGACGGTGAAGGCGAAGCAGCCTTTGGTGACAGCGTGTTCCAATCGGTCCTTGCCAACGACCAAGAGCATGAATCGTACGACCCAGAAACCGGCAACTACAATCATTTTTGGGTGGTGGATCGCGAGTTCGAAAACAGAACCTCTCTCATTACCGACCCATCGAACGGCCGCATGCCAGCACTCGTACCAGCGGCTGAAAAAGCGTTGTCGGAGCGGATTGCCTATGCTGAAGCACATCCCGCCGATTCCTATAAGGATCGTATCAACTCGGACCGTTGCATTACGTTTGGCGTCCCGTTCATCGGCGCTGGCTATAATGGCTATTTCGAGATCACGCAGAGCAATAGTCATGTTGCCATCATGCAGGAGATGTCGCACGAAACACGGATAATCCCAGTGGACAACCGGCCACACATTCCAGGCAATATTGATCAATGGATTGGAGATGCCAAAGGCCGTTGGGAAGCCGATACCTTCGTCGTTGAAACCAAGAATTTCGCACCCGGCTCCTCCTTCATGCAACACCCATCCGAAAACCTCCATCTCACCGAACGTTATCGACTCATCGACGCAGACACGCTCGCCTGGATACTTACGGTGCAAGACGAAACAATCTGGTCGGCACCATGGACACTGCAAATCAACCTAAAACGATCCGCTGAACCTATTTTTGAATACGCTTGTCATGAAGGCAATCTTTCTATGGAAGGTATCTTGGCAGGGCATCGGGCGAAAGAAGCAGAAGCGGCCATGTTACAAGGTTCTGGAGGGCAAGAATGAAGACAGTTATTGGTTCTGTGCTAGCGGGCTGTTTGGCATTAGCCCCAGCCGCATCGGGACACCATGCCTTTTCGGCTGAATTCGACAAAGATGCGCCGATAGAATTAGAAGGCACCGTCACCCGAGTCCGATGGATTAATCCGCACGCTTGGATACACATCCAGGCACCAAACGAAGACGGTACGCAAACCGAGTGGATGATCGAAGGTGGCACACCCAATGCCCTGATGCGCACGGGGATCAACCGCAAATCGTTGCCAATCGGGTCAGAGATTCTGGTCCGTGGTTACCAGAGCAAGGATCGCAGCTGCCTTCCGGCCTGCAAAGCCAACGGGCGAGATCTGACTTTCCGAGATGGGCGTCAATTATTCATGGGTTCATCAGGCACTGGCGCCCCATCGGATGGCGCCGACCCGACGGAGGGTTAATCCTCCGCGGGCTTCTTGACCAGATGTCCGTACATCAGTTCTTCTGCGAACTCGACGCATTTGAACTCTAGCAACTGTGCATTAGGCTCTAGCCGCCGATAGAGCGGCATCGATATCTGCCAGGGGCGGGTGTACACATTTTCATCCGTCATTGTTGCTTCATAGTGCAGTACGTTGTCGCTCACTAAGGTATAGCGTTCTTCGACAACTAACGCCTCGCTGTGAAAGTTGCCCGATTGATCAAACCAGGTATCTGGCACATGCGCGTCTACTCGAATCACTAAAGTATCTCCTTCCCAACGACCTCGGCTATGCCCCATCCAGGCCTCAAACGGGTGCTCAAAGTCAGGGCGGTCCATATAAACCACTCTGGCTGCCGACGCGTACTCGTAAGCAAAAATCTGTGTTTTATCGCCTTGTATGATCTGAAATGGCAAAGGCATATAGGTCGCTCTCGGTATGCCAGGCATAAAGCATTTTACCGCCGGGTCCCGAGCTAACCAATTCGCTCTATTCTCGTCACGCTGACTGAGCGCCCAATCTTGATAGGGGATAGACCCGCCTACCACGACACCTAAGCCAGCAGGTATCGCTCCAGTCGCACCCATCGCCACAACAGCCCCCATGCGTGCGGCATGCGGCTCCACGTCATAGTGCGCCGTACCCAGTGCTTGCCAGATACCATTGAGGTCTGGATTGCCGTATTCATCTTTTGCTACCCGAAACTGGTTAGCAGTCTGCTCTTCATCCAGTAAGGGTGCTGATACACAGCCCCCCATAACAAGCGAGCCACATAGATAGACCGCAAACGCGATCGCCGTTTTTAAGTGCATAGTCTCCGTCCTCCAGCTTCAATCCTACGCCTTTGCTCCAAATTCAGATAGGTGTATAACCAACCTTAAGCGCCGTATGGGAGGTTATGATGCTGAGTCAAGAAGATAACAATATTCTCTGTCAGGTAGGAGCAGGAACCCCGATGGGTGAACTTATGCGCCACTATTGGATCCCGTTTGCTGCGAGTTCCGAACTACCGTTGGACCGAGCCTCACCGATACGTGTCCGCCTTTTGGGCGAAAACTTAGTCGCCTATCGCTTGAACGGAGGCGAAGTCGGATTAATCCAAGATGCTTGCCCACATCGAGCCGCGTCTTTTTTTCTCGGACGCAACGAAGGGGACGGTATACGCTGCATCTATCACGGGTGGAAATTCGACCGCGAAGGCACCTGTGTCGACATGCCCTCAGAACCGGCCGATTCAAACTTCAAAAACAAAGTGCGGGCTCGCACCTACCCCTGTCAGGAGCGAGGCGGCCTCATTTGGACCTTCATGGGCACGGCCACTATTTTACCGCCACTACCGGACATCGAAGCCAACGCCTCTCCCGATGCCGCCGTTACGCAGCAGATGATGCGGAAATGCAATTACATGCAGGCGTTGGAGGGCGACATCGATACGCTTCATTTCGCTTTTTTGCACACCGGACACCTTGAGCCTGGCGATGCGGCCCTAACCGGCAACATGCTCGACATCCAGATTCACAATCGCCGTGCTGAACTCGATGTTCGCGAGACTGAATTCGGTACGCTGTACGGCGCTTCCCGCCCAGCTGGATACGGCATGGACTATTGGCGCATCGCTGGATTCATGTTCCCTTTCTACACCCTGATCCCCCCTTTTACGCTGGCGGCAAACCGTTGGACCCGCGCTTGGGTGCCTATAGACGACGAGAACACGATGTTCTTCCATATGATGGCGCCACCACTGGGCGATGAAGATGCACAACCAGAAGCGGCGAATGTCGACATGCGTTTCGACAAAGGCCAGGAACTGTTACCCGATGAACCCTGGAACTTTTTCGGTCGCGCACGTTCAGCACACGGTCCGGAGGTAGGTTGGGGAATCGATCGATCTCTCATCGACCAACGCGTTAGCTTTACAGGCCTACCTGGCGTGCACCTTGAGGATCAAGCCGTCACAGAAAGCATGGGGCCGATCGTCGATCGCACGCAAGAGCATTTAGGTACGAGCGATAGAATGATCATCCAAACTCGTCGCCGTCTGATCAAAGCCGCAAAGGCACTGCAAGACGACGGCACCCTGCCCCCGGGTAGCAATCAACCTGAGATCTATCGCCAGCGTTCAGGAGGCATTCTATTGCCAGAAGGTGTCGATTGGTTTGAGGCAAGCGCGCCATATAGAAAAGCTTTCGTTGACCACAGCACAGAAACGATCAAGGCAACACTGGGCACCACAATCGATCGCTAACGAACTGACCTAGCACTCAGATGCCCATAACGGAGTATGATGCGGTGAACCCGATACCCAGGACACCAACCATGAGAATCACATTCCTCGCGGCTCTCCTTTGCGTGGCAGGTAGCACGTTTGCTGACATCCCGAGGCTTGCTAACGGCAAACCAGACCTTGGCGGAACGTACGATGTCTCCACGCTAACGCCCTTACAACGACCTACCGAGTTCGGCGACAACCTCTCACTGACGACGGAACAGGCTACGGCTATTCTGCGGGCGAATCGCGAGCGAATAGCCACCCGAGACAAAAACCGCGGCCCAATTAGTGAAGCACCGCCCGCAGGAGGTGCGCCGCCAGTTGGCATCGGCGATGAATTCCGCGAATCAAGTGGCGCAGGCAACGTCGGCGGATACAACAATTTCTGGGTAGATCCCGGTGACACTGTTTTTACCGTTGATGGGAAATTCCGAACCTCTATCATTGTCGACCCAGCCAACGGGCAAATGCCGAAACCAACAGCCGCGGCGCTAAAGAACGCGCAAGAACGTCGCAAACTACGACGCCCCAATGACGGCACGGCTTGGTGGGTCAACGTTGAGGGACCCGGACCCTACGACGGACCCGAAAGCCTTGGCATATCTGAACGCTGCATTGTTGGCTTTACAGGTGCCGCACCGACGTTCCCTAGTCTCTACAACAACTACAAAAGAATCGTACAGAACGAAGACCACGTCATGATTCTCATCGAGATGGTTCATGACGCTCGGGTTGTGCGGATGAATTCAGAACATCGCCCAGATCACGTGCGCAGCCATTTGGGAGATTCCATTGGTTGGTGGGAAGATGACACCCTTGTCGTGGAAACAACGAACTACGCCGCAGGCAGTGGCCAGGCTCGGGGTGGTTCAGATACGCTGGCCGTGACTGAACGCTTTTCCCACATGCAAAACGGTAACTTGCTCTATCAATTTACGGTCAGCGACCCTTCTGTTTGGCATACTCCCTGGACCGGCGAATACGTCTGGCGCAGCACCGATGCGAAGGTCTATGAGTACGCCTGTCACGAAGGCAATTATTCAATGGGTGGCATACTCCGCGGTGCACGCCTCTTGGAGTCGGAAATGCCAGTGGTTTCAAGCAGCGGCGACTAATCGCCCGCGATTTCTGGGTTCGCTAACGCCTCCGTCCTGATCTCGCCGCGCAAAGCGGCGAGTAGGTTATCCGCTGTTTCAAACGACATCCTAGTGGCAGCCTCCACCGAAACACCTGCACTATGTGGACTCAAGAACATCTTGTCGCTGCCAAGAAAAGGATGGTTAGCCGACGGCGGTTCTGTTTCATAGACATCGACACCGGCACCCGCAATCTGGTCATTGGCAACCGCTTGCGCAAGTGCAGATTCATTAACGATACCACCACGTGCGCAGTTGATAACAAAGCTACCCGAATGCATGAGCGCAAGTTCCTGGGCGCCGATAATCCCTCGAGTCTCTTGGTTTAACGGACAATGTACGGTTAGGAAATCAGTTTCTGCCAAAATGCTCTGTAGCGCATGAACTGGCTGACAACCCGCTGCAGCAATCGTTTCATCACTGACGTAGGGGTCATAGACGGCCACCTTCATATCAAACGCTAACGCCCGCGGCGCTAGACGAGTGCCAATCCGACCAAACCCGACAATAGTCAACGTCTTTGCCGCTATGTCGATCGCCACCGGCGCGCTGCGGAATACAAAATTAGAGGCCCGCGCTGCTTCATCGTATAAACGACCCCGCTTCGCGAGTGACAAAAGGAAGTACATCGTATGCTCCGCAACCGATACCGCATTGGCGTGTATCGCGAGCAATAATGGTAAACCTCGCTCGCTAAGGGCCGCGACCGCAATATTGTCGTAGCCAACCCCATGTCTGGACACGGCTTGTAGATTTTTGGCCGCGGCAATCACCTTTGGCGTCAGTTTGGCAGAACGCACGGCAATTCCGTCAACGTCCTGAACCGCATCAATGAGTGCCTCTTCAGAGAGTGACTCGGGCGTCACCAACTCAACATCCGGGTGGTCTAGGAACTGTTGTTGTCCAGATGGCTGCAATGGTTCCGTCATTAGGATTTTCACGCAACAAGCTCCGGATATTGAGAAAAGTGCGTGTATTGTTGCGTCGCAATCTCAATAACGCAGACTCGGCCTTCGCGGTTTTCTCGCTGCGCAGTTTCTATCGCAGGCCTTATCTCTCTCGTATTCGTCACGTGCAATCCGGTAGCGCCCATCGCCTTGGCCATTCCAGCGTAGTCACCGCCTTGGTTACCCGCACCGAATTTTTCCATCGCTACCGGCATTTTTTCGTCATACCCCCCCATCGTGCGGTTATTGATCACGACGGTCGTAATCGGCGTTTGCGCCCGCACCGCGGTTTCTATCTCTGTACCGGTATGTCCGAAGGCAAGATCACCCATGAAGTTCATGCAAAACTTGTCTGGGTCGGCGAGCTTCGCACCGATCATCAGTGGGATGCCATAGCCAAGATGAGTGGTCTTGCCCCATCCAATATAGCCATGCGGCACGGTGGCTTTATAAAAAGGCATAATCTGATCACGTGGGCTACCCGCATCATGCGTGACGACCGACTTTTCGTGATCAAGCGTCTGATTGATCTCGTGCACGACTCGATAGGGATTGATCGGGGAGTCATCGCTAGTCAGTAGCGGCTGCCATTCCTGCAGCCATGTGGCTTTAATTGTCGCGATCCGCTCCTGCAGTTGAGCGTTCCGCGCCCGCCCAGTTTCACCCAACTGTGCTTTCGCTTCTTCAATCATCATGGCCAGTGTCAGTTTGGCATCGCCGACAAGACCAATATCGATTCGATAGTCTTTGTTGATGTCCTCAACGGACACCGTGCTGTGGATCATGAACTTGCCCGCGGGAATATCTTGCCCAAAAGCGGTACGTGTCAGGCCGGAACCAATCGCCAAAACCACGTCCGACTCGCCCAGCCATTGATACACTGCTTTTGGCGCTGTTCTATTTGCTGACCCTAAAGCCAACGGATGATCATCCGGAAATGCGCTTTTTGCTTGCATCGTTGTGATCACAGGTATTTGCGTGAGCTCAGCAAACACTTTCAATTGCTCACAAGCCTCTGCGTAAAGAACACCCTGGCCTGCCCAAATCACAGGACATTTCGCGGCCAGGAGCGCTCGCACACTGTCTTGCACATCACCAACTGAAGGCGCAGAACGCATGACCTGAGTGCTCGTATACTGAGCCTCGGTTTCGCTCACTGCTTGTGCCATCACGTCCCTCGGCATCTCTACTAATGCAGGACCCGGGCGACCATGCTTCATGGCATGAAATGCTCTACGCATTTCGCGACTGGTTTGCTGTACTTGATCTATGGACACCGCGAGCTTGGTCACGTGTGCATAATTTTGTTTGGCGGAAAAATTGGGTGCGATGTCATAATTTGTCTGCGCATATCCTTGCGGCAGAAATAGCAGTGGCACAGCCTCGCCATAAGCTTGCGCGATACCACCAAAAGAATTCTCCACCCCCGGTCCATCCTGAGCGGCAAAGACACCAATTTCTTTGCCCGCCATTTGCCGGCTAAAACCATCAGCAGCATTGATACCGCCGCGTTCCTGACGAAAAACAATTGGCCTTATATCTTGCTTCGCACAGGCTTCAATCAACGGGTTGGCAGGGAAACACGCAAGCCACTTCACGCCTTCTGCCTTGAGGCACTTAGCAACAACATCAAATCCGTTCACGCCATTCTCCTTATGTGACAAGACCAGTAATGGTATCCGGCAACCCAATTCCGCCGCCTTTGGTCACCACCAATTTCTGCCGGTAACGCGAAACCGGTATACCCGCAGCCACGCAGCCAAGTGTCTCAACCGTTTCATCTCCAATTATGGCACCAGCCGTGTCACCACCGATAACGATCACGGAGTCAAAAGCATCCCATACTGCACGGGTCGCAGCTGCGATTTGCCCTGCCACAGGCAACGCCTCTCGATCGGGAATACGCCCCTCTCGCATTGCTGTCGCTAGAATCGTGATATTTCGACGCAAAGACAAGGGGGCACCCAGTTCTTGAACCGGCAGTCCGGTTCTTCTCAACTGCTCTCTACTCAGTGGATTCAGACTGCCGCACACCACCAGCATCGGCTTTGGCAGCTGCACCTGCCTCGACCTACCCGGGGCCAAAAATAGGTTCGCGAACATACCCACAGCCCCAGAGGCACCAACCACAATTCGATCTTGCGCAACGGCACGCTTGATCGCAGCGCGCATTTCGACATTGGTATTCGCATCCCACACAACCACATCCCCGGCGATACCAAAGTGTTCGAGCACATCAACCGGTTTGCTGCTTATCTGCGGATTAAGTGGATCCTTGCCAAACACCGATTCCAACACGGGCAGGTCGTGGATGTAAACCACCCCGTCCAGGCATCGTCGACCTGCATCCGGATACGCACATATCACTGCAATTTTATAGCCAGCAAGCAACAGGACTTCAATCTCTTGCGCCCAGTTACCACGTAACCCAGCATCCATCTTGTGCGCCCGATGTTCTGCTGACACAGCTAAGGTTTGCTCCATCTTGGCTTGCGCCCGCTCGACCGAGAGATGCCGTGAGGCAATATCCACCACGCAAACCAGTTCGCTGGTCGCATGCGGTCCAACCGGCACCGCAAACTTTTCATTTGCCACCAAACCACCGATCTCAAGGCTACCGGTTCGATCGTCTGCAGTGAGCAGTACTTTTGTCATGGCTTTTGTCATCCTCGGATTATCTGTCTTTGAGTCACGATGACTAACAACACAACAATCAAGGTCACACCCGCTAGTACGGGGAACAAAACACTCAACGTCAACCACTGCGCAAGCATAGCCACCGGCATGGTCATTAACTGAGCAAATCCCATATTGAGCTGGAAGAGGCTCATGATCCGACCTCGCACCTCGTTCGGCACCAGCTGCTGAATGAGAATCGTGCTTGAAACGCTGGTAATCGTCATACCCGCGCCTAAGCCCAAATTACCAAGAACAACGTTAGTCACCGTCCGATCAGAGACAAATATCACAAATGACACACTAAACAGGATTGCGCCGCCCGCAATCAAGCGCCCCCTATGTGCCACTTTTGAGAAGCGAGTGAGGAACAATGCCGCTACTAAAGAACCAATACCCCAGTTCATGACAATGTAGCCAATGTCCTTGATCGGTACGCCTACCTCTGTATTGATCCAAGTTGGACCCAAATTAGCGGTTGCCGGAAAGCCAAGGCTCATCATGATCACCAAAAGAATAATGATCCACAGGACGGTGTTATGGCCACGCGCGTACGCCAGGCCCTCACGCACGTCATTCAGCGCCTGTCCGAACCCATAGCTGCTCGAGGCTTCCACCGGCGTAGCCGCTTCATAGCGCATGAGCAGCAAAAAAAAGATAACCAGAAAATGTCCGCTCACACTGAACAAATAGGCACCGCCAAAGCCAAGCTCATGGATGATAAACCCGGTCGCTAACATCGCGACCGGCATTGAAAGCTGGACCGCCACTTGAGCCAGAGACATACCCGACGGCGTCAGCTCTGGGCCCAGAATATCGGGCACAATGGCAAGCCGGGTTGGCGCGTCAACCGCCTGCAAGCCCGCCGCGAGAAAGGCCAAAAAGAAGAACAGAGCAAACCCGAGGAAACCGGTCACTCCAGAAAACATCAAAGCCGAGATGGCGCAAGTGATCGTAACCAGCAGCAACTGGGCGGCGATGAGTAGCACGCGTCGATCGTAACGATCAGCCAGCGCGCCCCCATATAACCCAAACGTAAGCGCACCCAAACCACGACTAGCACCGATCATAGCGACCAGAACCAACCAAATGTTTTCTGGCGCATTGGCCTGCACCCAAAGGATCTGGGTGAGAAACTGCAGCGGCCCAAGCATTTGCCCCAGTGCCGTCCCTGCGAGTAACAATCTAAAGTCACGATTGCCTAAAACCGTTTTCGCAGAGGGCGTTTCAGTCACACGCTATATCCGCTTTAATAGAAAGATCTTTCCGGTTAATCACAGCCATGCACAACCTCGGAGCTCCCAATGCACAAAAATAAACTAGCGATTTTCATCGTGTCTGCCCTATTAGTCCCGACCGCTTACGCCGCCTGCGACCCTGAAGAAGTCGGCTACGTCGCAAGTTTCAAGGCCAAAGCGGGTACTGAAATCGAATTCGAGCAAGCACTGAGCTTACTTGCGCAAACTGTTCAGACCGTTGAGCAAGGGGTCATTCTGTATGCGCCCTACAAAGGCGACGACGGTCGCTACTTTATGATGGAACGCTACGAGAACGAAACCGCGAGAGCCGCTCACGGAAAAGCGCCGGAAGTCGCTGCGCTGTTCCCCACACTCGCCCCTTACCTGGCAACGGCCCCGGACGTGCAGCCCGTCAGCGCCGTTTGCCGCTAAGCCATAAGGCACAAAAAAGCCCCATAATTGATAAAATTACGGGGCCTGTTCTTATTAGCGCTGAATACAGTTTCTTCTAGAAACCTTCGCCCCATCGATAGGTGACATCTAAGCCGTAATATCGGGGATACAGGATCGAAGCGGTCTGCATCCAGTCACCGCTGGCAGTCGCTGTACCAATACCCCGGGTATACCGCTCATCGAAGACATTATCGACGAATGCGCGAGCCGTCCATCGC
>JAQWQN010000057.1 GCA_029244465.1 Pseudomonadales bacterium | reverse complement strand
CGATCAACAGTCAGGGCTCTCAATGGACTTTGAGGGTTGGCTTGAGACTTTCAACGTCAACACCCTAGCCCCGCTAAGGGTCGTTCAGGCACTACACTCTGCTCTAAAGGAAGGCACCGACGCCAAGGCCATTACGATTACCAGTCAGATGGGTTCGTTGGATTTGAATTGGCCCGTGATGTACGCCTATAGCTCATCCAAAGCTGCCGTGAACAAAGTCATGCGCATGCTTTCGCTGGAATTAGTCAAGGACAATATAGCCGTCGGACTCATCCATCCCGGTTATGTGCAAACTGACATGGGCGGACCGAATGCAGAGATTACCGTCACGGAAAGCGCAGCAGGCATAATTCGCGTCATTGACTGCATAAGCACCGACAACACGGGCTGCTTTATGAAATGGAACGGCGAGCCACACAACTGGTAGACCTCTAACGTCCTCCGATATCGTCGTCATTCAAGCGGTGTCCCCAACCTTGTTTTGCTTGGAGGTACCGTTTGTTCCATTCAGTGACACCAAACACATGTTTCTCCTGAACAATCTGATCCAAGCCAAAATCAGTTAGGTCAGTCACTTTTTTCGGGTTATTTGTCAGCAATCGAAAAGCCTCGTTGCCGACAAAATGTTTAATCAATACGGCAGCGTCGGTGAAGTCGCGGGAGTCATCCGGTAGACCCAAGGAACGATTAGCCTCATACGTATCCTCGCCTGCATCCTGCAGCAAATAGGTTGCCGCCTTCGCCCATAGTCCAATCCCGCGACCCTCGTGGCCTGCCATGTAGACCAAGAAGCCCCCACTCGGATCCTCTTGTATTCGAGCTATGGCTGAATCCAATTGCGGACCGCAGTCGCAACGTTGAGAGCCAAAGACATCTCCCGTCAGACAGTTACTGTGGACGCGCACCAAGGGGTTCTCAGTCGGCTCGCCAATGACTAAAACGCTGTTGACGGCGAGCGGTGAAACAAGGTGTGAAAACAAATGTTGGCCGCCACGAGCACTCAGATCTCGGGCAAGCGTATCCACTTGGGTCAATTCAGTACTGCGAACAGCCGCATACCAATTGACCGTAACTTTGACGGACCGCAAATCGATTGGCAGAGGGATGGGTCCCAACAGATTGATTGCGAGTTCGTCTGGGGCTTCGGGTGTGCGCACATCGATTAATTGTCCCTGTTCATCAATGCGCACAAGCTTGCCCTCAGCAATGAGGCGACTGCGAACTTCGGGATTGAGATAGGTAAACATGACATCTGAGACTTACTATGGGGCGCGTATCTTGCCTCAAAACGGGACGAGCGCCTATAGCTAGCGGACGACATGTAGGGTTGAACTAGTTGCTCCTAGAGGGAGGTCATCACATCACAACAAGGTCAGTAACCTCGCTCGCGGATGTCGGGTTGCTCATCCTAGCCGCAGCAAACCATCATAATTCCGCGGAGCAACGAGTTTAGTGGCGCTCTCGCCACTGGATTGCCCATCTTGTGTGGCGCTTTTATTGCTCATCGTAATCGGCGTGTCCTATCTCGCCCGTCAGGCGCGCTTGGCAGAGATCGATAGCGCCACACGTTGGAATCATTCCTTGATCGCAGCAAGTAACCGCCCACTAGAGCTAATCACTGCACCTTTCTGGTCAGCCTACAGAAACAAGTCCATAGCACCTATCCCCTGAGAGAATACCCGTTGGCCCGGATACAAACGCATTGTTGTGCAAGCCTTTAACCCGGAGCCGGAACAACGACTAACCGTTGCAATGCGCTACGCAGGTCATTGGGGTAACTCAGCGGTTAACGCACAGACGTGCCAATCAGCTCGAAGTTTTTCTGGATGAACGACTGACTCGCGGCTAGCATCCTCGAGATTCGGGGCCATCGAGGCCAGGCATCGTGCAAAGGTCATCCACCTCACCTTCACACCAGCCGACAATACTGCGGCCACGAGATCTAGCTCGGCTGCGTCTACTTGGAGTAACGAGCCCCGTCGCCAGACTGCCTCCGGTTCCAGATTTCCACCCGTTTTTGAAGCGGATCTAAAAGGACATGGGCACGCGCAACACTGACTTCGTTGACCGTTAATGGTTCAAAGTCGTCTGGCAGCGTTTCAGCATTGAATCGATACAAGATCCAGTTGGTGATATCGGTCAACTGCTTATCGGTAATGGGTGTCTGTGCCGCTCCCGGCACACGAACCAGATACTCACGACCTTCAGGTAAGCCGACGATGACGCCCAAGGCGTTTTTGAGTCCAGGCACGACTGGCGGCGCGCCTTGTCCTTCCGGTAGATGACAGCCACTACAATGGAGAAGATAGTCCAGACGGATCTGGTCGTCAGCAAGCGCTCCAACCGCGGTGGAGGCGGACAAGCATGCCGCCAGGACGACACTGATTTTCCGCACTATCGCTTACGACGCTGTAGCTTCACCGATGACGGCCGCGACAGTACAATGATAAGCCTGACTCTCCGTGCCGAAGCACCACAAAATGTCGTTTGCCTTTGATGGAAAATAAACCGGCATGTCGCGTTCGGCCCGGTGACAAAAACAGCGCGCACAGACCGCCTTACCGCAACAATCGTTGTATGAAATGAGATAGTCTTTGCCATCCACTGGATTTCTACAGGTACCGACCCAAGAAATCGGTGAGACTTCTGCTCCCGGGGGACAGCTTGAGATAGACCCTCCACAGCAGGTACAAAGCGTGCCACCCAGCGCACAATAACGCCAATAATCACAACTTTGCGGATCACCCATCTCGGCCAAGCCCTCGGCGGCCTGAGCCCGGGCAACCGGCAGCAGCGGCAACGCACTTGCTCCGACGATGTAGCCACCCAGACGACCCAGAAATCCTCGCCGAGAGCTACGGCTCGCGATTGCGCGACTGGAGGCATCCACAGTCTTGTCGATCCATTGAACAAGCTTATTCATTGTTAAACCCCTGCATGTATCCGGCACCCACTTCAGCAATCGTGCGTATTTCCCGAGCCGTGGCGACGTCGTAGACATGGAGCTGCCGATCCGTACCTGAAACAGTCACCAGCGGCGCATCAGTTTGGGCAACGAAAAGATTGGCCCCCGCGACGGCCATTGGTATGACACCAATTTTTCTTTGCTCTGCCCGGTTGTATACCCATACCTCAGTGCCAGCGCTGTCATGGCTAAACCCACCTTCCGCGTTCATGAGCACGAAGAGCAAATCCATCTGCTTGTGATAACCAACGAACTGACCACCTCCGGGACGCCAATTCGCCTCACTTTCTGCTTCGCTCAACAAAGGCCAGGGATCACTGACAAAAATCTCTTCGCCACGCACTGAAACATCGAACACTTTGCCTTCGTAGGAAATCACTAGCCACCCTTCCGGCGTGGGGATCGGCTTATCAAAGAACGGGTCTTCTTCTATGTTGAATACCTGCTTACTGCGCGATCGGTCTGCCTCTTTTCCGCTGTCGTCTAACCGGATGAGCTGCAAACGACCATCACCGCAGATTTGCAAAAACCCGTTCCCCGCAGTCTGCAGGATAAGCGCGCACCCTGGGGTGGAGATTTCCCCAACAAATGTATGTTGCTTGATGTTGACGATCGAGACCGATTGGGCAGGCGTCAAGTTAAAAACGGCCAAGTGTTCCTCATCGTCCATCAAGGCGATGTACTGACGAAAAGGTAGGGCTGCTATGCGATTCGGGATGTCAATTTCCGCTTTGGGCGTGAGCGTTTTGTAGTCATAGACCGTGACGACATCGCTGCGCTTGCCGCGATGACCGCGCGCGTAGTAGGACTCGGCCGCATAGAACTCGCCGTTGGCGAAATTGGGTTCAATTGCCGGCGTGAACGGTGTCGCCGATATGAGCCCTTGCATATTGCCATCATCGGCATCAAAGATATAAAACGCACCCAGCCCGTCGCGGACAAGTAACCAACTAGCGGTCGGGGGGTTTAGTTCTTCTTTGCCAACCACTTCTGGTTTGATATCGGCTTGGACGGGCAATGACACCGTCGCCCAGACCAAAAAAGTTGCTACGCGCCATCTGACTCGTTTGAGGCCTCTTTGTATCAGCATACGTTCCCCCTCTATTTTGCACGGAATGATGAATCAAGTGATTCATCCTAACCGGTCTAAGGTACTACTTGAACCGTTGCGAAGAAAGTCACATGAGGCAGTAGTTTTCATACCTGACGACTCTCGCCGAAACTTGCCCTAATCAGAGTTAGGGGGTCGAACTCACGACTGCGCCCTCGGTCGGCAAATCGCGCGGGACGTTCACGCGCCACTCCATCTAACAGGCACTTGCAGCAAGACAGCCTCAATCAGCCTGTGGCTTAAACGCTGCTGTACGGGTTTAATCTCTGCGCGCCAGCCGGTTCGAATACTGCTTAGACAAAGACAAACTATGCACTTTGGCGACCGCGCTCTTCAACGGTTAGCGATTGATCATCCTGCTAAAATAACCCGCACAATTGGCGAACCTAAGGGAAAAAACATGTTCGAAAACATCATCTACCAGATACAAGACGGGCGCGCACGCATTACGCTAAATCGACCCGATAAGCTAAATGCCATTTCTCTCGAACTGCAGGCAGAGCTGGCAGAGGCGATGTGGGAGGCAGACAACGACCGATCCGTACATTGCGTGATTCTCAAAGGTGCGGGGAGAGCATTCTCTGCAGGCTACGACCTGACTGGCTCCGGGGGCAATGTGCCGGTCAGTCGCATCCAACATCCTGACAACGCCTATCGCGGTGGGCGCAGCATCGACGACGATGCCTGGCAACTCGAGCGCGGACAACGTTATCGCATGGCCATATTTGATATGCACAAACCGGTCATCGCCCAGGTACACGGGTACTGCTTAGCGGGTGGCACCGACATCGCCCTCCTGTGCGATATGGTCATTGCCGCCGATGATGCCACTTTCGGTTTCCCGCCAGCGCGAGATTTAGGTGCGCTGCCCAACAACATGTGGCTGTACAACGTCGGTCCGCAGTGGGCGAAACGTCTTACCTTGACCGGCGACACAGTGACCGGGGCCGAGGCGCAGGACATTGGCCTGGTTCTTAAGGCCGTGCCAGCAGACAACCTAGAGGCGGAGGTAGAGAGCCTGGCCAGCCGTATGTCACATATCGACCCTGACCTGCTAAGCGCAAACAAACGCATCATTAATACTGGCTTGGAGCTGATGGGTGCCCGCACTTTGCAAAGGATGGCAGCCGAAAACGACGTGCGTGGCCACAACACACGTGCAGCAAATGAATTCCGTAACTCAGTCAAAGAAAACGGTTTAAAGGCGACGCTCAACGCGCGTGATGACAAGTTTGGCGATGGGCGTGCTCGCGTCCATGGTCCAGAACTACGAGATGATGACGGTAAACTGCTCGACCTTTGATCGCCGGCGCACGTTGGTCGCTGCTCTTAAGGGGTTAGCCGTTGTAGACGCAGATTGGGTTTGTGGTCGCGACCAACTTTACTGACAGCTTCGCCATCAACTTTGACAATGTCTGCCGTAAAGTCGAAGTTACCTCGGTTCTGCACAATTGCAGAACCGACGCCATAGGCATCGACTGGCGATTGCAAGGCCTCAAACATCGCCACTTTCGTTGCTGACAGTCCCCCAGAGACAACTATCTGCACCCGTTGAAACCCAGCTCCGTCCAGAGCACGCCTTACTTTGCTTACCAGCGTCGGGTTAACGCCCTTCTCCGCTTCCGCACGGCCCTGTAAAGAGACATCGATTAAACTCGCTGAGGTATCCAAACGTACGCTGTGCAATCGTTGACCGACCGCGTGAGCTACGTCAAGAGCCGTATTTACGCAGTCATTGTCGAAATCGACGAGCGCGGTAAAAGGGACCTCAGCGTCAATATGCTCAACAAACTTCTTCGATGCCAGGACCGTGTCGCCATTGTATGCAGCAATGAGCGAGTGAGGCACCGTGCCAACCCCGCTTTGGCCCATACGGT
>JAQWQN010000048.1 GCA_029244465.1 Pseudomonadales bacterium | reverse complement strand
GCAGCGATCGTGGTGCTCAGTGAGGCGAATTTGCTTGAGCTAGGGCCGTGCCTGCCTGGTGATCAATACCTCGCTCTATTGCGTAAGGACGAGTTGATAGAACTGTTCAACGAGCGCTCGGGTGGCATCAGGAGCACTGGGAGGTGGAAAAAAAATGAGCTTACAGACTGGTTTCTAGGGCGCTATCCGGATGAGCGGATTCGAGAATTGACGAGCGGTGTGAGCCAGGTGATCGCTTTAAAAACTCCCGCGGTGTGGGAATTGGCAAAACTTCTCTTCTTCGGTGAAACACTGCGTGATTGGTCAACGTTTGTATTGAACGATCTCAGGCGAGTTCGCTATGAAAGGGTCTCATCGCTAGCGAATCAATATGCGGACCGCGCTACGCTTGAGCAGGACTTGGCGCTTCGCAATTTAAGTCGTTTGAGCCACTTGCTGGTAGAGTACCCCATGTTAGAAGGCTCACTTACGCCAAAATTGATCAGCGCTACTGGGGATCGCTTTTTCATGCGGCGTCGGGATCGGACACTCATGCGCATAGCCGCGCATTTGGCATCCAACGATGCCGTATCGGGCGCCAGCGACCTCTATCAACGGGTCAAGCGACACCCGGCACGGGAAAAAGCAATTCGCCTACTTGCTCGCCACGGCGAAGCCTCAGCTGCGAGCCAACTCTTAGAGGCTGCGCGGGCGTGCCCTTATAGCGAGGAAGAAGCGCAATTTTGTGAGCGCTTTGGACAGCGAAACAAGGGCTTTCAGCCAGAAATACTAGATGTTGCGATTGCGGCAATACGTCCTGATGTAAGCATAGAACAACAAGCTCTGTCGTATCTGCTGGCAGAGCAGGGAGCAACTTTTGGGATCCATGCAGAAAATACATTTATTCGTTCGTTGACAGGGATTGTCTACTGGTCAGCGCTGTTCGCGGATCTGCCTGGCGCGTTCACAAATCAATACCAAGCTGGACCAAATGACCTCTATCTAGAGGACTTTTTTGCTGTCCGTGAAGCAATCATCCTCGACCTAGAAAGCAGACTTACGGATGATAAAGCCATCCGGGTTCACATCGAGCGCGTGGTTAAAGAAAAGCACCTCACCGCGAATAGCTTGGTATCCTGGTCACTGTTTGACCATCTTTCCTTAGAGAATCTCTTTGCACATATTCCCATCGACCATATTAGAAGGCTAACAGCTTTCCTCATTCGTCGTCTTGCGCAGTTTCGAACAGGACAGCCAGACCTTCTGGTTTTCTATCAAACCGGCGGTTATGAATTCATCGAGGTAAAAGGCCCAAACGATCAACTGCAACCGGTTCAGCGTCTCTGGTTTAAACATTTCTCGGAAATGGCAATCCCGGCACGTATTATGAAAATCAAAAGCGTCTGATCATGCGAGGGAGGTCATTCAGCGTCCGTCAGCTCGCAGAGTTTTTCTTTCGTCGAGGCGATTTATATCAATCTCGCGTTGGTCTCGCAGTCGAGGCTGAAGATGGGGTGCGTGTACAGCGCGAAGTTCAGAACCAACGCTTATTGCTATACCCCGGTTACATCCGCGAACGAGCGTTCAAATATCAAGCGCAATTTGCCCTCAACCTCCCGCAAGGAATTGATCAAAGAACGATCTCGATTAGTGGTCGAGCTGACGGCCTGCTAGAAGTAGAGTCAAATCTGCGCATTGAGGAGTTTAAGACCTGTGGTCTCCTGCCTGAGCTCGCAGACCCTGTTGACTGCGGACAGCTATACCTCTACGGCTGTTTGTTGGCGGCAGAACAAGTCGCGCGCGAACACAAACTAATTGAACTTCATCTGGTATATGTTGATGTCCAATCTCTGCAAGAGCGAGAGTTCACCTGGATAAAAACGCCTGGCGAACTGCTGGATGATCTCAGTTGGTTACTCGCTCTGTTAGCGGCATCTTGTCAACGCCAAGCACAGCATGTTGCGCAACGGGATGTATGGATCGATACTTTAGACTTTCCGTTGCCGAACTTCAGGCCGGGTCAGCAGGCAATGGCACGACGCGTTTACCAAGCTGTTCGTTCTCGAGCAAACCTTATGCTTGAAGCCCCGACGGGCAGTGGTAAATCCTTGGGTGTTCTGTTTCCGACAGTGCGAGCACTGCAAGGTGACGAGCAAATGTTCTTTCTCACTGGGCGCAATGCGGGCAGAGAAGCCGCGTTTAATGCCCTTTCCCTGATTGATCAGACGAGTCAGCACTTGCTGGCCGTAGATATAACGGCGAAGGAAAAAATCTGCTTTGTCGAGGGCATGCCCTGCGATCCAGCGCTCTGCAAATACGCCTCTGGGTACTTTGATAAAATAGCGAGTGCACTGGATACAGCCGCACAAGTCATGCACTGCGACCGAGAGACGATTGAGGCAATTGCGCTCGACCATGAGGTTTGTCCATTCGAGCTCTCACTCGATATGGCGTTAAGGGCAGACCTGGTGGTTGGTGATTACAACTACATTTTTGATCCGGTGGTGCGACTAAAACGGTTTATGAATCATCCGGATATGCATTTGTTAACCGATGAAGCGCATCAACTGTTGCCCAGGGCTCAGGATATGCTAACTGTTAAGTTAAGCCGTAAAAGTGTTCGGAAGGCAAAATCTATCAGCCGAACCGATATCCGCGCCCGTGTAAACTCAGTGGATCGTGCGTTTGTAAAGTATCGTCGAGGCTTGCCCGATGGTGAGCACGAGTTGGCCGCTCTAGCCTCGGTTGATCGCGCTGCGGCTCGACTCGTAGAGACTGTAGTAAAGCTTGAGATTGATCTTGCCGATTACCCTGAACTACAGGATTTGTATTTCGATTGCTTACGTTGGTGCCGCGCTCAGGACTGGTTGGGCAAGGGTGAATTTTTTTGCCGTATCACAATTGATGATCGTGACGGTGAACTAGGCTATGTCTGTATCGATCCGTCTCCTTACTTGACCGAGGTCAGCGCGGAGTACGCTTCAAACATTCGCTTTTCAGCAACTTTGTCGCCCCTCGCCCTGAATCAGTTGGTTCAAGGGTTTGAAAACGCGGATACTGAACGTGCTCAGAATCCATTTACAGCGGAGCAACTGGGTGTCTACTTGGTTACTGATATCGGCACCTACTATCGACAACGTGCAGCGTCCCTCACGCAATTGTCGGCTCTCTTACACGACATCTACAGTTCACACCCCGGCCGTTATCTGGTGGCGCTACCTTCGTATGAGTATCTCGGCCAGCTGGAATCTGCGCTGACGGCCACAAGCGGCGAAAAGATCACAAGCCTACCCATCAGTAGTCAGCGTCGAGGTTCGAGCGCGGATGCACTCGATTTGTTAGTGAGCAATTTTGGTTCCTATGGCGGGTTATTGCTGGTTGTAATGGGTGGTGGTCTGAGTGAATCAATTGATTTTTTAGCGGCCCGCTTGGACGGTGTAATCGCCATTGGTATCGGATTACCGCCGCCTAGCTTAGCGCGTGACAAGCAGGTTGTGCACTTTGATCAACGCGGTGAACAAGGTTTCGGGCAAATGATTGCTTATACTCAACCCGCATTAACCAAAATATTACAAACTGCCGGGCGACTAATCCGCGCGCCGGAGGATCGCGGTATACTCTGTCTCGTAGACCCCCGCTTCCCGAAAGTGAAGCAGTTCTTTCCAGCCCATTGGCAGGTGAAAGATGTTCGCGCAAAAGAGGTTAAACAACATGTTAGAGAGTTCTGGTCCAAGCAGTCAGGATCCAGGCCAGCTTAAAGGTCGTCGACGTACTAAAGTCATTTGTACGATCGGTCCAGCTACGTCTTCCTTCAATGGGCTGAAAAAGCTCTATGAAGCAGGAATGAATGTGGTCAGGATCAATATGTCCCATTCCGATCATGCCAATGCGCGAAAGATCATAGGTTGGATTAAGACCCTTAACCGGCAAATCGAGTCGCCGATACCGATACTCTTGGATACCCAAGGTCCGGAAATTCGAACGGGTGAATTAGAACACCCCATGCAGCTCAACGAGGGAGAAATTGTCCGTCTGACTGTCCGTGACCCAAACATGGTCGAGACCAAATCGATTCAGGTTAACTATGAAGAGATCGTCGATGCGGTGGATGTGGGTCGTATTGTGACCTTGGACAATGGTCTCATTAACTTCGAGGTGTTGGAAAAATCTGCAAATCACCTGACCTGTAAGGTCATTGATGGTGGCACGCTAGGAAGTCGAAAACATGTGAACTTGCCTGGTGTCCGTATCAATTTGCCTGCTATAACCGACAAAGATCGCAAGGACATTCGATTTGGCGTCGAGCACGACGTTGACTTCGTTGCATTATCATTCGTGCGACGCCCAGAAGATGTGCGGGAACTGCGTGACTTTCTTGGTGCCAAACAGAACACGATTAAGATCATCGCAAAAATAGAAGACCAGGAAGGTGTGACCAATATTCATGAAATCGTCCAGTTAGCGGATGGCGTGATGGTGGCTCGTGGTGACTTAGGCATCGAAACGAATATTGCAGACCTACCCAATGTGCAACGGCGCATTGTCCATTCGGCCGCTCAGTGGGGTAAACGTTGCATTGTCGCAACTCACTTACTGGAATCGATGATCGAAAATCCGATCCCCACCCGGGCAGAAGTGACCGATGTTGCCAACGCAATTTATGAAGGTGTCGATGCCGTGATGCTTTCCGGAGAAACAAGTATTGGCAAGCACCCCGCTCGATGTGTCGAGCAACTGAGTGAGATTTCTGATCGTGCTGAGCGATTTCCGGGTTTGGGGTATGAAAAAGATCTCGTAGTCCAGGATGATAAACAATATGTTGCCGTGCATGCTGTGGCTCTTGCTGAGGCGCTTGATGCGGAAGGCATAGTCGTCATCACTCGTCGGGGGATTACCGCTGACTACGTGACAAACGCGCGACCGATGCATGTACCGATCTATGCGTTTACGAACCACAGTCAAACACGGCGGCGTCTTGCCTTGAATCGAGCAGTTTGCGCCTATAGAACTGCATTTAGTTCTGATCCAGAAAAAACACTGCAACGCGCCTTTAAAGTACTTAGGGACCGAGAAGGGCTGCCAGCGAGTGCTAAACTGGTGATAATTTCTGACGTACTTGCTGATCAAAAAAGCGATGCCATTCAAATTCGACGCCTTAAATAGTCAAGCGCTGGCTTTCTTAGTCCTGCTCCTCATCGCGATGAGTAGCAATGGTGCTGAGCTCAAATTGCCTAATGGTGACAGCTATATCGGCGACATTTTCGACGGCCAACGTCATGGGCAGGGGGTTTATCAATGGCGAAATGGCAATCGCTACGAAGGCGGATTTGCTATGGACCGCATGCATGGGCAGGGCCAGTTTTCTTGGGTGGATGGACGTACCTATCGTGGTGATTTCAACCAAGACCAACGAGAAGGTACAGGCCAACTAGCTTGGTTGAATGGTGATACCTACGAAGGTGAATTTCTCAACGATGACATGCATGGCAATGGCTACTTTAGGTGGGTTAACCAAGATACCTATGAAGGCCAATTCGTGCAGGGTCGTCGTAGCGGACGCGGCACGTTTACTTGGGCAAGTGGTGCGCAGTACACCGGTGAGTTTGAAGATGGCGTCCTGCAGGGTACGGGTAACTACCGGTTTGTGGATGGCCGTCAATTTCTTGGTCAGTTCGAGGCAGGGATTAAGCAAGGTCGTGGTGAGTTTCTTTGGCCCAATGGGAATCGCTATATTGGAGACTTTGTTAACGATCTCAGAACCGGTGAAGGTTTGTTCTATTGGCGTGACGGCACGGTCTATCGAGGTTTGTTCCAAGATGGTCGGCAACATGGATGGGGGGTCAAGAAGCAACCCGACGACCTGTTAGAAGTGCAGTATTGGCAAGAGGGGATGCTTGTTTCTTCCAATACCGTAGCGAGCGTCGAGCGCTGCCGTTTGAACCACGATGGAAGATCCTGGATGTTTCGCAGTGATGAATGTGTTAACGGGTTAGCCCACGGGCAAGGATTGGTAGTGAGTCTTGATGGCGATCTCATTGTGCCGAATGCACAAGTGGTACTAGGTACCATCGTCCAAGCAAATTATCTGGCCTTACCAAGCGAGGCTCAGTTTAATCCGCCACCCGACGGTGGCTAACATGATCGATATTCCGGATACCCGGATTGAGCAAACTATCCGTACCGGCACGCCGATTGAGATCTATCGCGGTAGCTATGCCGAAGATCATCGCCCTATCATCATCAAAGTGCTATCGGCTGGTGCTAGAGGCACATCAATCGAACGCCGGTTT
>JAQWQN010000035.1 GCA_029244465.1 Pseudomonadales bacterium | reverse complement strand
ATCCAAGTTGATATTCCGGCAGGCTCAGCATGCGATGGAGCAGTTTGCGTAACGCCTCCTCTGCAAAGCTGAGCGAACTCAGCACGTCTGTTGAGCCAAGTTCTGCGACCAAATAAGCGGCTAACGCCTCTTTCGTGTCGGCACTGAGGGTGACACTAAAAAATCGCGCGGCCAAATTATCTACCACTTGTTCCGGCGTCCCCAGTTCGCGGCTTTGAACATAAGCGGCCAAATCTACAGCGGCCATTGTTCTTGGAATCGGCCGCACCTTTTCTATCGCCATTTGCCAGCCGCGCATGCTCCCCAGGCGGGTATTGAATGCCTCGTCGCGGTCTGCCAGGAGATTCGAGGCCGCTATCATGCCATCATCGGCGACGCCGGTTGGTTTGGTCGCAGCCGCGATACTCATCCCCTGCCGCAATCTGTCCTGTACATTGACCACCTCACCAAGGAACGGATATCTATCTGGTGGGATAAAACCGATATCAGGGAACAAAACATCCAACGCAAAATTGGCCCGCTCGAACATCAAGCTAGGGGTAATCCAGCTACGCCCTTCGCTCCAGCCCGCTACTGTAGGCGGATGCATCAGGCGTTGGCCCAGGGACCCTGTCGCGATGTTAAAGTCCGGCACGCCGGGTATTCGATCAAGCCCCAACTTCCGATAAGTGCTGACCACCATCTCTACTGGGCTCTTGATCCGCGAGCCCATGTTGCGGCTGGCGTAAAAATCACGGCTTAAAAACAGGGCTGACAAATACTCGCCAACATCGTACTCAACGCTGCGTAACATATTGCCGAGTTGCTGTTCATGCGCTTGGTCGAGATCCTCGTTGACGAAATAGCGATACAATTTGGATGCGATGAAATCTCCTGTCGCGGGTTGTGCGAGAATGATGTCGACCACTTCAACGCCATCGAAAGATCCACGCTGCCCCAAAAAACGTTTTTCGTTTGTATCGTGATTGTCTTCATCCACATGAAAAGACAAGTTATCAACATTCCACCCGGTGAAGGCTCGGGCGGCTTCTTGCACATCGCGTTCACTGTAGTTGCCCACACCCATGGTGAATAATTCCATGATTTCTCGAGCAAAATTTTCGTTGGGAGAGTCCTTCGTGTTTACCCCTGCATCCAAAAATACCAACATAGCAGGGTCCTGAGCCATGCTGATCAGGAGTTCTCTAAAGTTACCCAAGCCGTTTTCGCGAAGTGTTTCAAGCTGCAAAAGCATCTTGCGATAGTCGCGCACTTTGTCTTCATTGGTTGCAAAGTGGCCGTGCCAAAATAGCGCCAATTTGTCCTGCAACGGATGATCAGTCGTGAGCATTCGCTCTGCCCACCAATAAGCGACTCGGTCCGTCTCCAACCGACTTGCTCGCAGCCAATAGAAAAACTTATTGACAACCGGCTGTAGTGGTCGATTGCCACTTGCCTTAACGTTTACTCCCAAGGCGTGGCCTTGTGCTTTCGCAAGCCGGGTTGTGGCAGGCCGACTAGGAGGGAACGGGTCGAGTCCTGGTTCAAACACACCGGAGTGCTCAAACTTTGCTTCTTCAGGTTGAGCACTACTGGCACTATCAACGCCACCTTTAAGCACACGTGTCACCGCCGCACGTGCGGTTCGCTTGGTCAATTCAGCGATTTCCTCTGGCGAGCCCCCAAATCCGGACCGAGACAGCAAATGGCTAGCGTATGCTGCATTCCAATTCGCCTCGTCTATAGGCGCCAAGTCCAATTCGGCGAAGGCGCTTTGCGCAGCGAGCGCTATTGCCACCACGAAAGTCAGTTTCATTTTTAATCTCCCAAGCACTGGTCTAGCCTACCATTCCTAGTCGAGCAAGCCTATCCGCGCTCGAGGCCGGGGATCGCAGCACACCCTTCCGACACTCACCAGTTCAGCGTAGACTACGCTGCGAATGTGTGTCTATACGCGATGTTCACACTCAGAAATCGGCAACCAAAGGGGAACTTAATGGCTCAGTCAAACAGCGCACTCGTCGCTACCCGGAGACGCTTTGTCCAATACGGAACGATGTTGGGCGTTGGCGCCCAGGCATTTCTGCAAACACGCGACATTCGCGCCTCAGTACTCGAAGGGCAAGAGGCGGCTGGCCTCGCCGAAGCCTGGCCGACCATGCAGTATCGTAAACTTGGCAACACGGGTCACAACTCAAGCCGCCTCGTCTTCGGTTGTGGCGCAACCCTTTCTCGTGAACCGCATGACGATCTTCTAAACACAGCATACGATGCCGGTGTAAACACCTTTGATGTTGGCTACAAGCATTACTATGCCGATGCGGAAAAACACCTTGGGCCGTTTTTAAGAAAACACCGCGACGACATCTTTTTGATTTCTAAAGCGCGCGTTGAAGTCGATTTAGAGCAGGAGGAAAAAATCTCAGTCGCGCAAGCCAAAGAAGCGGCTAAGAGTTGGAGTGCCTATCTTGACGAGAGTCTTGGCGAAATGGGCATAGAACATGTTGACGCCTACTATTACATGGCCGCTTACAACGTTTCCGTCGTCAAAAATGAAGAGTTGCACCGCGCGTTTGAAGACGCAAAGGCGGCGGGCAAGGTCTCCCACCTGGGCTTGTCTAGCCACCAGAATGCGGACAAAGTTCTTAAAGCAGCGATAGAAACAGGGTGGTTTGACCTCGCAATGATCGCGATCACACCCGGTGGCTGGTATGACTGGGAAGATCGCACGCTATTAGAAGGTACCCCTAAAATGGTGGAGCTCGCACCCCTCCTACAGGAAGCGAGAGAGGCCGGTATTGGCCTTGTTGGGATGAAAGCGGGTCGATTTCTAGCCGGCCGTAAGTGGCTCGGTTGGGGCAACCCGGATGCGTTCAACGAATTCTATGATGATGAACTCCTGCAGGCTAAGTTGTCTGAATTTCAGAAGAGCTATCGGTTCGTGTTAGAAAACGGACTCGATGTGGTCAATGCAGATATGCAGACCTTGCTTCATCTTAAAGAGAACTTTGTCGCGGCAGCAACTTCAAACGACTACTCGAATATTGCCTAAAGCACTTTTTTACCAACCTCACTGTGGGCTGGCGGGTGATATGAACCTGGCAGCCTTTCTCGATCTCGGAGTGCCGGAGTCGCACCTACGGGCAGAACTGGCGCGCCTGCCGATCCAAAGCGAGTACGACATTGAAGTCCGTACTGGTGCCAAAATGGGCATTTCAGGCACCCACGTCAAGGTTCACGCCCAAGATACGGACGACCATCGTCACCATGCAACCATTGTTAAAATGATCAAACATGCTCGCTACCCCACGGGTACTGAGCAACGCGCGTTGGCCATATTTCAAGCAATTGCCGTGGCGGAAGGTAAAATTCACAACGTGCCGCCAGAGAGGGTGCACTTTCACGAAGTTGGGGCGGTTGACTCAATCATCGACATCATCGGTGCCGCCATCGCCATCGAATATGTAAATCCGGACATCATCCTGTGCAATCCGGTCGAGCTCGGGGGTGGTTTTGTGGACTGCGCGCATGGCCGATTCCCAGTTCCCGCGCCCGCAACGCAGGAACTTTTAGTCGGGGCGCCGTGCACCTATGGCGGCGTAGATGGCGAAGCGACAACCCCTACCGGCGCCGCGATTCTGGGCGTGAGCGTGGATGAGTTTTCACCCAGTGGCCGTTTCACGCCGAACAAGGTGGGTTATGGGATTGGCTTTAAAGATTTCGTCATACCTAACGTCGTGCGGGTCGCGTTGGGTGAATACGTTCCCCACCAACCGGCGATGGCTGCAATCGGACACGTGAACATCGAAGCGAATATTGATGATATGAGTCCAGAAGCCTATGAGCCGCTGATGCAAACTCTATTTGCAGCGGGTGCGGTGGATGTCTTCATCACCCCGATAATTATGAAAAAGAGCCGGCCGGCTCATATTGTGTCAGCACTTTGTGCGACCGCCCAACAGCATGCGGTGTCTGATGCGCTTCTCAATCATTCGACAACGATCGGATTACGAATCATACCCTTCGAAAAGCGAATGCTACCCAGAGACGTTGTTCGGATGGAGACGAGCTTAGGAACCATATCGGTCAAATGTGTAATGCAACCAGATGGTCGCAAACGCGGTAAAGCAGAGCATGATGAAGTTTTAGCCATCGCCGCGTCGCAAGGTATGGACTATGGGGAAGCAAGCTCGCTCATTGCTGCCGAGATACGGCTGCAATTTAACGCTTAGCGCTACCCGATTACACCCTATCGTCTTAAACCGCGTTTATTGTCTTCAGACCGTGCTGAAAGATGCCTATGGCCGAACATCTGCTTATAAGCGTCCCGGCGCCAACACCTCAGGCCAATTCATTGATACAGGGTCTGCTGCCCAAGCGGTACACACGGCTGGCCCTCCCAATGGACCTTGCCCTTAGCATTAGGGCTATCTCTTTGGTATCGATAAGTTTGAAATAATCAATATTAATGATAATTAAAACAATACCTTGTGATTGATTGCTCGTATCTAAGTGAGATTAGAAAGCGAGAGAGTAGGATTTACACTGACAACGGTGGCGACGTTGTCGACAAACCATCCACTCATGTGGATGGTCCTCACCGACGTTGTCGCGTGCTCCGACAACGGCACACACTTCACATCAAGCAACCGCGCCTGCGTTTTTCAAGCCAGCGATTTCTTCAGCACTCATGCCAATGCCCGAGAGGACCTGGTCTGTGTGCTCACCGGGAGCGACAGCCGACGTGGGTAGCTCTGGTGCTGTCCTGGAAAAGCGCGGTGCCGGTGCAGCCTGCTTGACGCCATCCTGCTCGACAAATGTCGATCGGGCCGAGTTGTGATCGTGGGTAATTGCTTCTTCGAACGCCAATACCGGGGCATAGCAAATATCAGTGCCCAGCATGATTGCATCCCACTCATCACGCGTCTTGGACTTGAAAATAGCGGTTAATTTCTCTTTCAGTAGTGGCCAATCTGCGCGACTCATCTGTTTCGGAAGATCCCCGTCGGCGCCGAGCCCTGTCTTGTCTAATAACAACGCATAGAATTGTGGCTCAATGGAGCCGATGGATATCCATTTGCCATCTGCCGTCTCATAGGTGCCGTAGAAATGCGCACCGCCATCCAGCAGGTTCGTGCCACGGTCATGAGACCATCGATTGCCGTCATTCATGATGCCGAATATCGCATTCATGAGTAATGCCGAGCCATCGGTCATCGCTGCATCAATCACCTGGCCCTGGCCGGACTTTTCGGTTTCGTATAAGGCTGCAGCGATACCAAACGCCAGCAACATGCCGCCGCCGCCAAAATCACCAACTAAATTCAAAGGTGGGACGGGGTTCTGCCCTTGTGGACCGATCGCGTGTAGTGCACCGGATAAGGAGATGTAGTTGATGTCGTGACCTGCAGCAGAGGCCATCGAGCCGGTTTGACCCCAGCCGGTCATGCGTCCAAAAATGAGTTTCGGATTGCGCGCCAGACAAACGTCAGGTCCGAGCCCTAAACGCTCCATAACTCCTGGCCTAAATCCTTCAATCAGAACATCCGCAGACTCGATCAGTTTGAGGACGGTCTCGACACCGCCATCTTGCTTAAGATCAACGGCCACGCTCTTTCTGCCACGGGCGAGAATGTCTGTTGTATTCGCCCCCTGCCCCGCAGAACCTGCTCGATCGACTCGAATGATTTCCGCACCCATGTCGGCAAGCATCATGCCGCAATAAGGTCCAGGTCCAATGCCTTGAAGTTCAACAACTCTGACGCCCGCAAGTGGTCCCATGATTTCCTCCGCAAAAAATATGAGCATGTCTGGAACGAAACCCTAATGCAACTCATCCACGGAGACTCTATGATGCCCGTTTCGACCAAAGAGAGAGCCTATGTCTGCAGTAATAGACATCGAGGAACTGAGATCTCAATTCCTCGATCAAGAATTTGATAGCCAAGAATTTGTACTCAAGACTGAGAACATTCTTACCGTAGCGCGCGCTTCCGGCGAGACTCGTGCTGAGTTTAGCGACGAAAGTCATCCAGACTTTCAGGCGCCACCGGCACTACTTTGCAGTCTGGCAAGCGGGCGTCATCTTCCGATCGACTTTCCTGCCATGGGCGGCATACCGATGGATGGCGGCAAAGCGGTCACTCGACATGCGCCGGTTCGACCCAATCAGACATTAATCGGCAAGACACATTTGCATGACATTTATGACAAAAAAGGTCGCAGTGGACGCATGATTCTCATCGTTGCCCGAATGGAAGTTTACGATACAGACGACAATCACTTAGCAACGGCAGATTCACGAATGGTCATTCGGGAGAAACCAACATCATGAGTATCAATACCGTCCATGACGTTGAATTTGGCACCGAGTTGCCCGCATTCTCCCCCGATACAAGCCTCGCAAGAACCGCAGAGTTCGCCCAAGCCGTTGGTTGGGGAAATGGCCGCGGTCGCTTTGACAATCATGAAGCAGCAAAAAAACAAGGTCTACCCGGTGCCTTAGTACCCGGCATCATGGGTATGGGCTTTTTGACCACTACAATTCACCAATGGAGTGCCGTTGCTCAGATCGAACAAATAGACACCGTATTCAGAGCGCCGATGCTTGCTGATGCGCCGCTAACGATCGGTGCTGTTGTGACCGACATTGACGAGGAAACGGGACTCATCGAACTTGATATGACATTAAAAAACGATCTCGATGAGACCCGTGTATTTGGTACTGCGCGAGTTCGACTGCCGACAGAATAGCTGAGGAATAAACATGACGCTGTGGCAAAAAAGTGCGGTTGAACTGGCCGCAGGTCTCCGCTCTAAGCAAATCTCCGCGATGGAAATAATGGAAAGCACGCTTGCCAGAGTTGCTGAAGTTAATCCGGAGTTGAACGCACTGGTTGAAACGTTCCCAGAGCAAGCCCTGGCCCAAGCCCTAGCCGTTGATCAGAAGGTTGCCACGGGAGAAAAGCTAGCCCCCTTAGATGGGATTCCGACGTCGATCAAAGTGAATGTCGATGTGGCAGGGATGTCCAACAACAATGGCATCCCCGCATTGAAGGATAACCTCGCCCCGGGTGATGCCCCGGTGGTCGCCAACCTCAAAAAAGCGGGCGCGATTATCATCGGCAGAACTAATACTCCTGAATTTTCGATGCGGGGCACGACGGATAACCCTCTCTATGGACTAACCAAGAGTCCTTGGGATGATCGAGCATCTCCAGGCGGATCTTCCGGCGGCGCCGGATCAGCTTGTGCGGCCGGCTTTGGACCGATTCATCATGGCAATGATATCGCCGGGTCTCTGCGCTTCCCTGCGTCCGCCTGCGGGTGCGCAACGGTTAAGTCAGGACTTGGTCGAATACCAGCGTTCAACCCATCTGCAAAAGCGGAACGCGGGCTACTTTCGCAACTGATGTCGGTTCAAGGCGCGATCTGCCGAGAGGTCAAAGATGTTCGGCTTGCAACAGAAATTATGGCAGGCGCCGACCCACGAGATCCTTGGTGGATGCCAGTACCTTTCCGCGGTCCAGCTCTGGATAATCGCAAAGTCGCCTTTACCAAAGAGAGCCACGGCTATCCTATCCACCCGGGCATTCTGTCTGGACTGGATGAGGCAGCCGATATGCTGCGAGATGCAGGCTACGATGTTGTTGAAACGGCGGTTCCCTCAGTAATGCCGGCGGCGAAAGCTTGGTTTAGCATTGCGATACGGGAAATTAAAGACGGCTTGGATCCGATCGCGCAACAATTCGGTAGCGAGACCATTCAAAGGATATTCAATTATTACTATGAAATCTCCGACATGGTCGATCACCAAGGGTATATGTTGGGAGTTGGCGAGCGGACAGGTATTGTTCGAGAATGGAAC
Organism: Pseudomonadales bacterium; assembly: GCA_029244465.1. GTDB lineage: Bacteria > Pseudomonadota > Gammaproteobacteria > Pseudomonadales > Azotimanducaceae > UBA4421. The sequence continues at coordinate 297 of JAQWQN010000035.1, read as the reverse complement.
GTTTTCCTTGATGAGTACCCACTCATTCTGACGCCGTTTCTCATGCGCCCCACCTACGATTATGACTATGACGAAACCTTCGACGGCGCGAAAGACCTATTCGATTCGGCCATCTATAGCTACGGGATCAACTATATGGGTTTGCCCGCGGGGAGCGTGCCGATCGGTCTCGTCGAAAACAGGCCGGCTGGGTTACAGATCGTGGGACGTCGTTTTCGAGAAGACCTGATTCTAGACGCGTTGGAAGCCATCGAGACTCGGACCGGTGTACTAACACATACCCGTTGGTAATCTTCA
>JAQWQN010000015.1 GCA_029244465.1 Pseudomonadales bacterium | reverse complement strand
GCGTTTATTTTTTTCACAACGTCTCGGCTGTTCTCACTGCCACAGTAGCTTCAACTTTTCTGGTCCGGTCCAACACGCTCAAGAGACGGCACCACCCGTCTTTCATAACACTCGAGTTGCTGGATCGAACCTCGCTTTTCGCGCCCCGACTTTACGTGCCATCCGCCATACGGCGCCTTACATGCACGCCGGACAATTCGCTTCATTGCGAGATGTCCTACATCACTACGAAAATACGCACGCAGACCGTGTACCGCGGTTTAGGCTGTCGGAGTCAGAGCGAATCGCGCTCATCGCGTTTCTCGAAGCGTTGTAACGCTAGGCTGGGCGATCGCCACGGATCGTAACGCGATGCATTTTGCGGTGTTGCGGAAAGAAGTCGTTGACTGGTTTGTGTTGCGTCGAGCGATTGTCCCAGATCGCAACCGTATAGGGTGCCCACGACAGCCGCACCGTGTGTTCTTCACAAACGATGTGTTGATATAGAAAATGCAGCATTCGCTCACTTTCTAATTTTTCCAGCTCTTTGATATGAGTTGCAAAGAGCGCGTTGACATAAAGACTTTTTTTGCCCGTCTCGGGATGGGTGCGCACAACCGGGTGCTCAACCGGCGGGTTGGCAGAAATAGCATCAGCGAGCCGCTCTCTACCGCCAGGCTCCGCCAGGCTTTCCTTAAACCCATGTCGAAAATCATGCACGGCCGTCAAGGCAGCGAAAAAGTTTTGTAGCTGCGGCGACAAATTTTCATACGCCCGCGTCGCGCTCGCCCACAAGGTATCGCCACCGAATTCTGGAATGATTTGACCGTGCAATAAGGTGAAGCTGGGCGGCTCAGGAGCGAATGTCATGTCTGAATGCCAGCGCTCAATTTTGGTAGGATTTTTCTCTGTACTTTCGAGAATCTGTACCTCATCTGTGCCTGGCACAAGCGCGTACGCCGGGTGGTCGAGTACCTCGCCAAACCTTCGCGCAAAATCTCTATAGACGCTCGGTGCAACCTTCTGATCTCGAAAAAACAATACCTCATGCTCGACGGCCAGAGTGCGTACCTCTGCAAACAGAGCATTCGAAGACACAATGTCGGTTAAGTCTAGACCACTCACATAGGCACCTAGTGCCCCCGCCGCTTTCCTGACCTTCATGCTGATTCCTCTGTCATCCGTTTTCATTGCTTGATTTAGCTATGCTGCGTACCGTGGCATGCTTAAAATTAGAAAAAACGAGGTATTTTACACTTGTCCGAAGTCGAAGGGACCATCCAATTCGCTTACGACCTAAGCCCCTCAGATGAGGAAGCTTTAGATACAACCACATTCGCAGAGCTTGCTGCCTGGCGCTCCATTTTGTTCGCGTTAGATCTACTTGGCCAACATTCGGACAAATATGGTGGCTATGCCTATGGCAACCTGAGTCGCTTGGTCGATGCTGGATTTGTCATTACAGCAAGCCAGACCAGTGGTACTCAGGAACTTCTACCAGAACATGTCGTGCGTGTAGTCGACGCCAATCTCGACCGTTTTTGGATCGAAGCCGAGGGCAGCGAGCCGCCGTCCTCAGAAGCCCTCACACACGCAATGATTTATCAAGCAGACCAACGAGTACGGTTCGTATTTCACGTCCACAGTCGCGAAATCTGGGCAGCACGAGCGGAGCTCAATTTGCCGGAAACAGCAGGCAGCGTCCGCTACGGCTCGCGGGAAATGGCTGGCGCCGTGAGCCAACTGTTAGCAGACAATCCATCAAGGCCACTGGTTTTTGCAACGGCGGGCCATGAAGACGGTATCTTCGCCCTCGGCCATCTTGCTCGAGACTGTGGTGGGCTATTGGTCTCCTATCTGGCAAAAGCACGAGCACTGAGGTCGTGAATCTGAACCTTCCCGAAACCTTGAAGTGGGAAGACCACAAACTGCACCTTCTTGATCAGCGAGTCCTACCACACCAACAAACTTATCTTACCATCGAGACAATGCAAGACGCCTGGCAAGCGATCAATACCTTGGCGGTCCGGGGCGCGCCCGCTATAGGCGTAGCTGCTGGTTTTGCACTCACGCAAGCGATGTTCAGCAATCCTGATCCGTCGCAGCAAGAGCTTGAACGAATCGCAGAGTACTTAAAGAGCGCTCGTCCAACCGCTGTCAATTTGTCTTGGGCTCTCGACCGAGTCGTTAAATCATGGGCAGAATCTCCATCCACGGAGACTTTAGAGCGTGAGGCGCTCGCGATTTATCACGAAGATCTCGCGATCTGTCAGAACATCGGCAAACACGGGGCCGACTTAATCCAACCCAATCAAGGCGTCCTCACGCATTGCAATGCAGGATCTTTAGCGGTTTCTCGCCTTGGTACAGCGACCGCGCCGATGTACGAACAACACAACCGCGGCATTCCCTTTCGAGTCTACGCCGACGAAACCCGACCACTCTATCAAGGTGCCCGTTTGACCGCATGGGAACTCGACCAGGCCGGGATTGATGTCACGCTCATCTGCGACAATATGGCAGCTACAACCATGGCATCAGGAAAAATAGATCTAGCGCTCGTCGGCACCGATCGCGTCACGCGCAATGGTGATGTGATCAATAAGATCGGTACCCTCAACGTCGCCATTTTGTGCAAACACTACGGCATACCATTCTATGTCGCATGCCCTTCATCCACATATGACCGACAAACGGCCTCAGGGCAACAAGTACCCATCGAACAGCGCGACAAACAAGAAGTGTTGGGGAATCACGCTGCGGCGGTAAAAGTGCTGAACCCTGCTTTCGACATCACACCCGCATCATTGGTGACTGGGATCATCACCGAGCAAGGGATTACCTCTGCGGAGGACATTGACGTTTTTTTAGCCCCCTAGCCTGGCAAAACTTTGCCAGCGTGAGCGATCGATTCAATCGGACGATCGGGCTTCTAGTAGACGTTCGATACCACCGAAAATGAATGCGACCGTCTGATCTATCTCAGCCTCTCTATCGCCACCAGCCCGACCGAATTGACGCGAGCTATGGCCTGATCCGTCGGGAACAACGCTTGTTATGCAGCACGGTCATCCATTATTGGGCCTTGTTCCCCCTAAAATTTCGATTTCTTGAGGTGATCTTCGATAAATTCAAACCGATCTTTACCCCAATAGGTCTCGCCATCGACAACCATGATAGGTGCACCAAAAACGCCCTCGGCAAGCGCCGTTTGCGTTGTCTCTATGAACTGCGCCTGCATCTCGTCAGACTCAGCTCGCGCTTCAAATTCGGACGCGACAACCCCCAGCGCCTCGACGGTAGCCGCCAAGCCGTCATAGCTTTGTATCGATGCGTCCTGCTCTTCCCAGTAGCGTCTAAATACAGCCTCCATGTACTCAACCTCTAAGTCATGCTCACGCATTACCAATGCCCCTCTCAAGACACGACTGGTTTTGATCGGAAACTCTTTCGGCACTTGGAATGGTAAATCGTACCGTTTGGCCCAACGCATCAAATCAACCTTGCGGTTTTTCATCTTGGCAGCGGGTTCCTGCGTGAGCGCGTAGTTATGATGGCGGAAGACGTAGCCCAGATTAAATGGGACATACTCAATATTTGCCCCGTAACGCTTAGCAAGAGAACGTAAAAGGTGGAATGCAAAGTACGTGTTGGTGGAGCCAATATCCCAATAAAAACGTATGGTCTTATTCATATTTTAATCAGTTGCGATGCGTATGATCTTCCCTGCAATCATACGCTCCGGGCAACAAACCTACATGGTTATCATGCATCATGATAAACGACGCCCAGAGCTAAACCCGTCTAACTGAGCTTGGGCGTCACCCGTCGATAAACGCGCTTGCGTGTCAGGTGGCACTGACTAAATGCAGCAAATGGGTTAGGGTCTGAGCACGCCTATGTTAGGAACCTAGATGCGCCTTTTTGCCGCTTTCTTCGCCGTAGTTTTCTTTACCGTAACGCCAATCACGTCAGCCGCCGAGTCGACGCCCGCTAACGATTCTCCGCCCATAGACGGCATCAGCTTCCGCTATGTTGAAAGCAACGGTATTACCGTACGCATCGCGGAGGCCGGAACCGGACCCACGGTTTTAATGGCGCATGGCTTTCCTGAGTCATGGTTTTCATGGCGCCATCAACTTAAAGCGCTCGCCGCAGCTGGCTACCACGCTGTGGCTCCGGATATGCGCGGTTACGGATTGACGTCGGCACCCGCAGAGCCTGAACAATACCTGCTTGATATCCTCGCCGCCGATATGGTTGGAATTCTCGATGCCTTGCAGGTAGAGCAAGGCCACATGGCTGGACACGATTGGGGGTCGCCAGTGGCAAGTCACACCGTCGTTCGGTACCCCCATCGTTTCAAGAGCCTCACCTTGATGAGCGTACCGTACGGTCCTCGAGCGCCGGCAGCGCCACTGGCAGGCATGAAACGCAATGTTGGCGATAACTTCTTTTACATGCTCTATCACAACGAACCAGGCGGTGTCGCAGAAGCTGAATATGATGCCAATACCCGTGAATTTTTATTCAGCATCTATCAGTCACCCACCTCACCAAGAAATCCGGCCGCGGTCACAGACCCGAAAAGAGCCGCAGGCGGCTGGTTACCGCGGATGGGAGAGCCACTGGGATTGCCCGATTGGCTTTCACAGGCTGAACTCGACTACTACGTTAGGCAGTTTGAACGCACGGGTTTTAGAGGCGGGGTCAATTATTACCGAAACTTCGACCGCAACTGGGAAGCCTCTGCAGATATCACAAACCCCGTTATTCAGATCCCAACCCTGTTTATTGCCGGGACTCAGGATATGGTTATCGGTGGTGCAA
>JAQWQN010000011.1 GCA_029244465.1 Pseudomonadales bacterium | reverse complement strand
ATCCAATCTTTTGGTTCAATACGCGCTTCAGTCGCTATCTTTTCCTCGAAGATTCGTTCCAGATCGCTTGCTTCACTCATGAATAAACTCGTTGCAAGGGGACATGCCTAGATAGTAACCAGAATCGCAAATAATACACCGCCTAAAAATCTCATGTCTGCCCTGCACGCATACCTTGTGGACAAAACCTCATTCACGTCCTCAACGTCACGCAACGCTTCAAACTGGCATCAATCATTCTTGCATCCAGGCACCGATGCCGCCACGATAATAAAAAACTAATACTAGGATCAACATGAAGGTAGGTCTCGCATTCGCAAGTAGTGTCGGCATAGACGGTGCCTCGGCACTTGATATTTGTCGTCGCGCAGAAGCGGCAGGATTCGAATCAGTATGGGGTGGGGAGCACGTCGTGCTACCCGACACGATTGCTTCAAAATATCCTTACACCGCAGATGGCAAAATACCGGCAGAACCAGATACCCCCATACCCGACCCTCTGATTTGGCTCGCCTATGTGGCTGCGGCAGCGCCAACATTAAAACTCGGCACCTGCATTTTGATAGTCCCGCAACGCAATCCATTAGTCCTCGCCAAAGAACTGGCAACGCTCGACCAACTGAGTGGCGGCCGCGTCGAGCTTGGACTTGGCGTTGGTTGGTTGCAGGAAGAGTTCGACGCCCTTGGTATCCCGTGGGAACGGCGCGGCGCAAGAAATGATGAATATATTGAAGCGATGCGCGCGCTTTGGCAGGGGCCGCATGCTGAGTATCACGGCGAGTTCGTCGATTTTGAACCGGCGACCTGCAGCCCACGTCCTGTGAACGGATCAATTCCCGTGATCGTTGGCGGCGATTCAGAAGCCGCACTGCAACGTGCCGTAAACACCGCTGATGGCTACTTTCCTGGAGAAGGGGACTTTGCACAACTCTCTGCACTGCTCGAACGCTTACGCAACAAAGCGACCGAGGCAGGTCGCGACCCAGCGTCAATTGATGTCAATGTCATGTTTGGTGCACAAATGATGAATCCTGCGGAAGGTATCGAACAGATGGCAAGCATCGGTGTTGATCGCATTATGATCCCGGCATTTTTCTTTGCCGGACCCGAGGGCTTAGATCGGTTGAGTCAGTTAGGAGAACAGATCATTCCAATCGCAAACGAAGTCGGCTAACTGGACTATGTCTGCCACTCGGACTAACTACCAACAATATCATTGAGTCTCGACAAACCATCATGATCAAGCGCGGCCATGACATGCCGCGTCGCCATGGTGGTTGCTAACTCGCGGCCACGCTCATTTGATAAGTCCATGCCACCCCCAACGAACATCGCCGTAGCGAGCCCACCTTGCAATTGAGCCAAGGCGTAATCTTCTGCAAGTTGCTCGGCACTATAGTCCGTAACGCCAAGCCTGCTCAGCTGCTGGTGATAAGAAGCCAACAATTCGGATTCATGATTGCGACGTAACTCAGGGACCATCGATCCGCCAAGCAAATAACCCAGGTCGTAAGCCCCGGGACCGCGCCCTATACCTTGCCAATCTAACACCACCATTCGATCACTACCCGCCTCGCCAAACAGAAGGTTCTCGACTCGAAAATCTTGGTGCACCAACGTCCAAGGACTACGCTCAGCAACAACTTGGTTTACTTTGAGATAGTTGCCGGTAAAGCGTTCGTATATTTCTCGCCCTCCATCCGGTAGCGCCGGCCCGAAACCGTCCAAAAAGACCGGCAGCATTTGCGCGAGGGCTTGGTCGACAAACTCTATGCGTGGACCCACCATATCGGGAATCCAAGCCATCGAAACATCTTGCGCTCGACCCCACCAAACCGCATGCACGTGTGCCAGAATATTCACAGCAGTTGACGCCTGATCAGCGGTCATTCCTACCGCCTGATCGACCATCTGTAGGTCACTCAGATCCTCCATGACGATGACAAAATCTGCCGTACCGGAGGCGATTTCGGCTTTAAAAATCTGCGGTAAACCGACCGCCACCTGATCGGCAAGTTCATTGTAGAAGCGAACCTCAGCCTCGAACATCCCCAAAGCAACACCCTGCGCTCGATTTTCTTCAAAGGACGAAGGCAGCTTTACCACCACGCTAGACGGCCCATCTGGCATTTCAGCTTCGTAGCGCAAACCCACCTGATAGATATCCCCCATAATGCCGACACCCTGGCCGATTTGGCGTACCGTCAGTTCAGAAATACTTTGATGTAATAGGTTCGACATCCATTCTGGATCTATTTCAGCAATATTTTGGGGGATTTTTGTCGTGCTCATCGCTCAGCCATACCTGCAACTTTTGGGCAATCTCAAGCTTGGATTATGCTGCTCGATAGGTCCATACGTTGAGGCAGTCGATGTTCCATTTTGGCGGAAGACAGTTCTCACTGCTCGCGCCTCTTATGACTTGGGAGAACAATTCGCCTACAGCTTCGCTGGGACTGCTTTAATCTTGGCCGCAAGAAACCATGACCTCCCACAGGCCGTTGCAGAAAAATGTCGCGTTAAGGCAACAAAGTCTCAGTACATGCAGGGGGTGTTTCGCGTGAGACGGACGTACAGCGGGTCATTGCCGAAGGCGTTAGCGAACACGGACAAATAGATGTACTCATCAACAATGCGGGTATCGCGGATCGTGGCGTACGTGTTAATACTGGAAGCCATCGGCCTTGATAAATAGACCGCCAGTCGCGCGCCTATGCGCCGTGTAGGCGAAGCACGAGAAATCACGAAGCCGTCGTGTTCTTAGTCTTCGATCTTGCCGGCTAGATCACCGGACTGGGTTTACTGGTCGATGGTGGAACCAACGTCAACAACGGCACCTTCCAAATCCCGCCAACCCACGTTCCGGTATCAAACAAGATTCCTTTAGCGGCTCCCAGTCTTTGACTGCTAGCATAGCCACCCTTCTTGCATGAAATAACAGACTATGAACGCCATGTACAACAACAAGAATTTCTTCAGCTGTTTACTACTGGCCCTTCTAAGCGTGACGACCGCATGCAGTCAAGAACCTGCAACCGGGAGCGCTCCGGCAAAATCAACGGGCGCAAATAACGTCGGGGAACAAAAATTTGACGCGTTGTGCTCGACTTGTCATCTCGGTGCGGTCAAGAAAGCACCGCACAAGGACATGATCGGACTCATGACACCTGAGGCGATACTCAACACATTGACCCATGGCATTATGAAAGAGGAGTCTGCGAGTTTAAGTCCGATTGAAAAGGCGAGTGTCGCGGAATTTTTAGCAGGCACGCCTTTGGGTACAGACATAGCGCAAATCTCGCTATGTGCCCCGGATATCGAATTCGATAGCCTCGCCCCAATCAGTGGACAAAATTGGGGACTTCAGCCGACCAACACTCGTTTTATCAGTGCGGAAGCAGCCGGGCTGACCAGATCCGACCTCACATCACTAAAACCTCGCTGGACGGTTGGCTTTCCCGGCGCAAATCGTGCTCGCTCACAACCGACGTTTGCGGGCGGTCTCATCTTGGTTGGCTCACATAATGGACTGGTCTATGCCTTGGATGAAGAAACCGGCTGTCAGGTATGGTCGTACAGAGCATCGGGGGAGGTGCGTACTGGGATCGTTGTGGGGCCGGCTAGCGAATCCGACGACACCACCGACACCGCGTACTTTGGCGATGTCCTCAGCAACGTCTATGCCCTCGACGCTCGTTCCGGTAAAGAGCTTTGGCGAATGCGGGCCGACGATCACCCTAATGCGACCATCACGGGCACGCCATCGCTACACAATGGTAATTTATTTATCCCCGTCTCTTCTCTCGAAGTGAGTCTTGCCATCGACCCAGAATACGCATGCTGTACATTTCGCGGCTCCGTATTAGCGGTGGATGCCGGTTCCGGAGAAGCACTTTGGAAAACCTTTACCATCCAAGAACCACCAACGGTTCAAAAACAGAACGCGATTGGTACCGACGTGATTGGTCCTTCCGGTGCTGTAGTCTGGAATAGCCCGGCGATCGATGCCACGAGAAATCAACTCTATTTTGGCACAGGGGAGAACATGTCTTCTCCCGCAACAAAAACCAGCGATGCCCTATTTGCCATAGATCTTGACACCGGCAAGGTCAATTGGGTCTATCAAGCAACATTAAACGACGCTTGGAACGTTGCCTGCGATTCAGAGACGCCAGAAAATTGCCCTGAAGAAAATGGCCCCGATTTCGATTTTGGCGGTGCTGCCATCCTGGTGTCCAGCCAGACACATGGGGACCTACTTGTCAGCGGGCAAAAGTCAGGCTGGGTACACGCACTCGACCCGTCGACGGGAGAACTTGTTTGGCACACCCAGGTGGGCCGCGGCGGCATCCAAGGCGGCATACATTTTGGCATGGCGGCGGCACACGGTAAGATCTTCGCCCCAGTCAGCGACATGCTTGACGGTCGCGAGTACGATTTTCCAGATCAACCTGGTATGCATGCTCTGGATGTCGATACGGGAGAAATTGTTTGGTCAACCATTCACGAAAACAAATGTCGCGGACGTGAGTTCTGTGATCCAGGCATCTCACAGGTGCCAACGGTAATCGGCGATATGGTGTTCGCAGGCGGTATGGATGGGATAGCGCGTGCATATGATGTGGAAACTGGTGAGATACTGTGGCGGCTAGATACGACCGGGGTCTTTACCACAACCCTAGGAGCATCAGCAAAAGGTGGCTCGTTCGGTGGCGGCGCCGGTCCAATTGCCTTTAACGGCACACTGTTGCTTTCATCGGGCTACGGTATCTATTTGCACATGCCAGGAAATCTCTTGCTCAACCTGAGTCGGTGACCTAGTTCTTATAACTCGGGTCGAGGCGATCCGCCAACCGTCTTAGCGCTGGCCAAGCAGTCGTCCCGACACTCTGCCAAGCTGCCGCGTTGCCAAATGTCGCCTTCATCATTTCAATGGCACTCTCGTTCGGCATCTGTAGCTCTCCGCAGGATGCAGCCTTCACCTGTATTTGACAGGCGCGCTCCAGGTAATAAAGACGCAGAAAGCAACTTGCAACAGAGCCACCAAGCGCCAACGTACCGTGATTCCTGAGGATCATTAAATGATGCTCTCCCAGGTCAGCCACGAGTCGTTCGCGCTCATCAAGATCAAGCGCCACGCCCTCCCAGTCATGATAAGCAATGTCGTTGTAGACAAACATGGCGTGTTGGTTTAGGGGCAAGAAACCCGCTTTAGTGCTGGCAACCGCAACACCGGCATCCGTGTGCAGGTGCATGACTGCATGCGCGTCAGGACGACACATATGGACAGCACTGTGGATCGTAAAACCCGCAGTGTTAACAGCGTGTCCAGTATCAAGAACCACATTACCTGCTACATCGATCTTCACCAAATTCGAAGCGGTCACTTCATTGAACAGATAACCAAATGGGTTCAAAAGAAAGTGTTCATCCGGTCCGGGTACCCGCGCTGACAAGTGGGTAAATACCATGTCCGACCAGCCATAGTGGTCAACGATACGATAGGCTGCCGCCAGATCTTCACGTACCTGCCATTCTTCTTCTGACACTTGATCCCGGACACTTTGAAGACTGACAACAGCTTCGCTCATCGCTCACCCCTAACAGTTAATCTTATGGTGGAGGGTATCTCACCGAAATTGCGCCATCAATTTCGAAATTTTGACCGGAGTTTATCAGCGCGTCTGTAAACCGCTACGTTCTAGGTACCAGACTAGATCGACAATCCGATCCTGACCAAAAAAAATCTCACCCGCATGAACAAACAACGGCGCACCCCAATGGCCGGTCGCGAGTTGGGCTTCTCTATTAGCGGCAACTGCCGATTCTAGACGAGCAGCCTGATTGATAGCGATTCCTTCAAATTCAGACAGATCCAGCCCGGCTTGCGCCATCGCGTCACGCAAATGGTCACCTTGGTCCCACGCATCTATTTCAGGGTTATACAGGAGCGCACTCACTGCAACGACATAATCGAGTCCTTTGTCACGTTCTGCAGCGATCTGAGCAAAGTGAGTCAGCCTGCGAATATAGGGTTGATCTTGCGCGACCTTTCGAGTCGTCATGTCCTGAACAATCGGATCAGGGCGAGGCCAACGAAAGGGCAGGTTTAAGCGTTGTGCGATGCGCTTTGTATCTTTCTGCAGGTAGGGCGGCCAGAGTGGGTTGACCTTTTCGAAGAACGTCGGGTCACTCACCGCCAATGGGTACACCGGTTTAAGCCGCACCACTAGATCATACTTTTCCACTATATCTGCCACGCTGGGCGCTGCCAGATAACAATATGGCGAACGCATCGTATAGTAGAGATCAATCGCGATGGTCATTTCAGTGCGCTCCTGTTAGCCGCGAACAAGGTGGGAGATTCTAGATGACAACTGGTAAAAATACTCGGTCTGAGTATGCTCTCAGGCCATCAGGCTGAGGATTAACCGCATGGATCACAACATCAAAGCGCTCACCTTCGACGTCGGTGGTACTGTTTTCGATTGGCAAACCGCTATCCAAGCGAAAGTTCGACCACTAAACGACGCGCGCAACGCAGAGATCGATGTCCCTCAATTCGCCCTTGACTGGCGCCGGCGATTCTTTCAGCTGCTGGCGGAAGTCCGCGCACAGAAACGGGAATGGTGCAGTGCCGATGTGATACAGCTGGCCTCTCTGAAAGAAGTGAGCGCACAGTATCCAAGCCTCAAACTGACATCCACCGACCTGACAGAACTGGTCAACGTCTGGCACGCCATGGACGTCTGGGATGATTTTCCGCCCGCCCTGGAACGTCTACGGACAAAGTACCGCGTCATCGTGCTGACGGTTATGAGCTTCTCCATCGTCCTAGACTCTTCAAGACACGCTGGCATTACCTGGGACGGCATACTGTCTGGCGAGTTTATGCAGCACTACAAACCAGACACAGAAGCCTACCGAGAAGCTGCCGAGCGACTGCGTTTACGTCCGACCGAAGTCATGATGGTTGCAGCTCACCCTGGTGATCTGCGTGCCTCCATGCAGGCAGGCTTTAGAACCGCCTATGTACAGCCAAAATTGAATGAACCATTTGGATTCGATGACAACGATCCCAATGACTTTGACATTCAGGCTGACGATTTCACGGATCTGGCGGACCAACTCAGGACCTAGACGCCAGCACCTCCGGAAAAGTCATACTTAAAGTGTGGATCCCCGACAATTGAACCATCTGCATGAACGATGTGTGTCTCTTTACTTGCGATATCAATAAAATCTTGGACTTTTAGATAGCCGATAATCTCGCTATCCGGGTTTGCCGCCGCATGATTTTGCAACAGAACATCCGAATCACCTTCAAATACCCCGCGCGCCTCAAACCCTTCTGGACAGTCGCTGAATGGGGTGTGGAAAGACCCTGCCGCTTCGTAGGAAAACATACCGTTGTCAACACGATTGCTGCCTTCTCGATAACCAAACCAGCCTTTCGTGGTAAATGACATGGCACGACAAATGTGGAAGTGTGAAGGAAAGTCAGGTGCCCCGGCGTCCATCCGAAAAGCATACGCCACCGTGTTCGTTGGCACATGGACGGTCAGTGCTTTGAAATACGACCCTTCTGCAACTTCAACCCATTCCAGGTCATTTGCTTGCACATCCGCCGTAACCCGCTCAAGTTGCGCTAAACCTAATCCCATAAAAAGCATCCCCTATAGCCTCGTGGCAGCCTAGCACGAACCCGCCTCGACAACAGTCAAACACAATTGCGGACCGTTCGGCAGGCAGATCGAAATCCAGTTATAATGTGTCCCGCAAATTTTACTGGCTGCGCATACCTCTTCGTATAATTGCGCAACCTGCTCCGTAAACCAGAAGTCAGGAAGCAAATGACAGATCGCAAACTCAAGATTATCTATACCCTTACCGACGAAGCACCGGCATTAGCCACCTACTCCCTACTTCCGTTCATCAAGAAGTACACCGAAGCGGCCGATGTCGATGTTGAGCTGAGCGATATCTCGCTAGCGGCACGAATTCTCGCTGCATTTCCCGACAACCTAACCGCAGAACAACGTGTACCGGATGCGTTGGCGGAGTTAGGTGAACTGACGAAAGAGGAAGGTGCGAACATTATCAAGCTGCCCAACATCAGCGCTTCAGTGCCACAGTTGATAGAGGCGATAGCAGAGCTGCAATCACAGGGCTACGATATTCCAGCGTACCCGGCAGAGCCCAGCAACGACGAAGAACACGTGATTAATGATCAATATGCGTATGTTTTAGGCAGTTCAGTGAATCCGGTACTGCGAGAGGGCAACTCCGACCGTCGCGCCCCACAATCCGTTAAGCAATTCGCGCGCAACCACCCCCACCCTATGGATAAGTGGAGTCAAGCATCCGGCACTCACGTGGCACATATGCGCCATGGCGATTTCTATCACAGCGAAAAATCTGTGACTGTCGACAAAGGTGGCAATCTAAAGGTTGAATTGGTCCAAGACGACGGCACAACGACGGTTTTGCGAGACGCTGTGCGAGTTGAAGACGGTGAAGTCGTTGACGGGATGTTTATGAGCGTCGCAGCTCTGCGCGAGTTCTTGGAAGAAGAATATGACGGCGCGCTGCGCGCAGGTCTCCTGGCTTCAATTCACCTGAAAGCCACCATGATGAAGATTTCCGACCCCATCATATTTGGCCACGCCGTAGAAGTTTACTATCAAGAAGCTTTTGACAAACACCGCGCCACGTTCGACGAGCTTGGTATCAACGCCAACCTTGGTCTCGCCAGTGTTCTGGACAAAGTCCGCGAGCAGACTTTCTCCCTACGCAACGAAATTGAAGCAGACCTACGCAAATGCCATGAGCGTCGTCCAGGGCTCGCAATGGTTGATTCCGACAAAGGCATTACCAACCTGCACGTCCCGAGTGACGTCATTGTCGATGCATCGATGCCAGCGATGATTCGTGTCGGTGGTCAGATGTGGAGCGCGGACGGCAATCTGCGCGACACCAAAGCGATTATTCCCGACTCTTGTTACGCAACGATCTATCTCGAAGTCATCAACTTCTGTAAGCACCATGATGCTTTCGACCCCACGACGATGGGCACTGTTCAAAACGTAGGACTCATGGCTCAAAAAGCCGAAGAATACGGATCCCACGACAAGACGTTCGAACTGCCTGCTGATGGCACCGTTCGTATTCTGGATGAAACCGGAAAAGTGCTTATTGAACACACAGGTCTTAAGCAGGGTGACATCTGGCGTATGTGCCAGACCAAGGATGCCGCTATCCGGGACTGGGTCAAACTTGCTGTTAATCGCAGTCGCAGCTCCGGTATTCCGGTTGTCTTTTGGCTCAACAAGTTTCGTGGCGATGCCGCTCAGCGCGGTCACGATGCGGAAATGATAAAAAAGGTCGAGCTCTATCTGCAAGATCACGACATAGACGGTCTCGATATCAAGATTATGTCGCTGGACCTTGCCACGCGGCACACGCTCGAACGCGTGCGCCATGGCGAAGACACGATCTCTGCCACGGGGAATGTCCTCCGCGACTACTTAACGGACCTGTTTCCGATCATGGAACTTGGGACGAGTGCAAA
>JAQWQN010000256.1 GCA_029244465.1 Pseudomonadales bacterium | reverse complement strand
TCGATTTCCACGAGGTCGAGTGACCGGCGGCTCGAGCGCCGTCAACACCACGATAGCGCTGCGCGGTATGCCAGAAGACTATGACGAGTGGGCTGAGTCAGGTAACAATGGTTGGGCCTGGCGTGATGTGCTACCGGCCTTCAACCGCCTAGAACGAGACCTAGACTTCCCGGATGCTGATTATCATGGCGACAGTGGACCCATCACGATTCGCAGATACCCTCCGGAGGAGTTGGTGGACGCTCAGGCTGCCTTTTTAAGTGCAGCCGAGAAACTCGCCTATCCCTATTGTGCCGATGCGAATGATCCGAATGGCTGGGGTGCCGGACCCCATCCAATGAATAAATTGGGCAGGCTGCGTGTATCTGCGGCAGTAGGCTATCTAGCGCCTGCGCGCATTCGTCCGAACCTCGATATCATTGCGGATTCGATGGTGCAACGCCTGCTCATGGATAAACGCAAGTGTACTGGTGTCGAGATTCGCGACGCCGATGGCAGCAGGCGTCGAATCCCGGCTAAGCTTGTTGTCCTCTCTGCTGGTGCTTTAATGTCACCAGGCATTTTGATGCGATCCGGGCTAGGGCCACGGAAAGAAGTGGAGGGTATTGGCGTTGATAGCGTTGTTGATCTGACAGGTGTTGGGGAGAACCTGTCTGATCACCCGGCTACCGCCGTTTTGTGTGAGCTTAAAGAGGGTGTGACGGTTGATTTTGATGGCCCGATTATTCAAACGATTCTGCGCTACACGGCAGAAGGGTCGGCCAAAAGAAACGATTTGCAGATTGAACAGATTAGCTTTGCGGGTCGCCCGAATGGCCCGCCACAGTTCGTGATTGCGCCTGTGCTTGAGTATCAATACGGTCGTGGCAAATTAACCACGTTAAGCGCAGATCCGTTAGCAGCACCACGCGTGGAAAATAGATTCTGCGAGGATGAGAGAGACCTCAAACGGCTCGTTGATTGTTTGATTGATACGTTGGCTTTTGTCGAAGCTGAACCTTTGAAAGGTATGATCTCGTCGCTCGTTTTTCCAGATCCAAGTCGTGGTATCGAACGCCAGGATCTTGAAACTCTCTGTCGCCGGTTTGCTGGGAGTGGCTATCACCCGTGTGGCACTTTAAAAATGGGGCCGCAGGAGGACGAAACTGCTGTCGTGGATGCCCGCGGTCGTTGTCATGGAGTTGAACAACTTGTGATTGCCGACGCCTCTATAATGCCTAGCGTGCCACGGGCAAATACGAATCTGACCTGCTTGATGATTGGTGAGAAAATCGGTGAATGGTTACGAACAGAACCACAAAATTTTGGATTGTAAATTATGCACGACCTAGTTTTACGCAACGTCAATATATTGGATGGCTTAGGTGGCGAAGCTACTGTTGGTGACGTTGCTGTTGTTGGGGATCGAATCGTCGAGGTAGGCCGTATCAGCGCCGCCGGAGCCACCGTTGAGATCGACGGCACGGGGCAATATTTAGCACCTGGCTTTGTTGATACGCATGCCCATGATGACGGTGCCTTTTTTCGTCATCCAGGTATGGAGTTCAAGCTGGCCCAAGGAGTGACGACCGTGGTTAGCGGCAATTGTGGCTTTAGCGCGATTCCGGCTGATGCAGAGAAAGACTCGGTTGCTGCGAGTGGCGGTATCCTGGCGGGTCTTGAGGGCGAGTTTTCCGACCTGGATGGTTACTTTGCTGCGGTCTTGGAACGTGCACCTGCGATCAATAACATGATGTTAGTTGGTCACAATACTATTCGCTCACTTGTCTTGGGTGACGAAAAACGAGCGCCGTCTAGCGAAGAGCTGCAGACCATGCGTCAGCATGTTGCTGACGCCCTAGAGCAAGGCGCCTGTGGTTTCTCTACGGGGCTGATATATCGGCCAGGTCGTTATAGTGAAACTGAGGAAGTGATCGCCTTGGCCGAAATGGCACAGCCTCATGATGCTTTGTATACGACGCATATGCGTAACGAAGGTGATCGTTTGCTGGAAGCGGTCGATGAAAGCCTAACGATAGGTAAAGAATCTGGCGTTCATCTACACATTAGTCATCACAAAGCAGCCGGACCTGGTAATTGGGGTAAAGTGCGCGAGTCCCTCTCGAAAGTCGACGCAGCGATTCGGGCGGGGCAGCCCGTAACGCTGGATGTCTACCCTTACACAGCGGGTTCCGGGCGCATGATCGAGTATTTTAATTTGGACCGGCCGAGCCCAGAGCTTGCTGCGGTGATTAGGATTGCGAGTTGTCCTGCATTTCGTGAATACGAAGGTCGAATGCTGAAGGACATTGCGTATGAAAAAGGATTAACCCTGGAAGAAGCTGTCCTTCATGTACTTACCGCGCCTAAGGGTGATCGTACGATTTGTATCCAGTTCATTATAGACGAAGCCGACGTTGAAACTAATCTTGCGCACGCAGACATGATGGTCGGTTCCGATGGTATTCCTGACTTGCGTGGTCGGCCCCACCCGCGACTTTTTGGTACCTTTCCTAGAGTGTTAGGCCACTATGTGCGTGAGCGTGGGATACTGACATTGCCAGAGGCGGTGCGTCGCATGACCTCGCTCGCCGCGAGCACATTTGGATTAAAGGATCGCGGCGTGATTCGAACGGGTGGCTTTGCTGACCTGGTCCTGTTCAATGCCGACACCATCATCGATCTCGCCAACTATGATGATCCCAAGCGAGAACCCGAGGGCATAAACTGTGTTGTCGTCAATGGACAGATTGCCTATGAAGATGGCGAGCATCGGTATCCAGGTACGGGTAAGATGCTGCGCTTTCGCCGCAATGCATACGGCGATCCAGAGTAGAAAATTTATGAGAAAGAGGAGAAGCCCATGAGTTTCCTTAACAAGGAACGTCACGATCACGTGCTGTTGATGACGATGTCCAGTCCCGATACAAGGAATGCGTTAACCAGCGATGAGCAGTTTGAAGAGTTTGAGCACAGCTGTGCAGAGATAAACGATGACATGTCAGTCCGTGCTGTGGTGCTAACCGGTGCGGGTAGTGCTTTTTGTGCCGGTGGCAATGTCAAAGACATGCGGGACAGAACTGGACTCTTTTCCGGTGATCCGTTTGATCAAGCGGATGCGTACCGCAAAGGTATACAGCGGATTCCTCGTGCTATCTATGCGCTGAATGTGCCGATCATCGCGGCTGTTAATGGCCCCGCGGTTGGCGCAGGGTGCGATCTAGCCACGATGTGTGATATACGGATTGCCAGCGAGCGGGCTATGTTTGCTGAGAGCTTCGTGAAGCTTGGTATTATCCCAGGAGATGGTGGCGCTTGGTTCTTGCCGCGCGCGGTGGGATTCAGCAATGCCTGTAAAATGGCATTTACTGGCGATCCAGTGAAAGCTCAAGAAGCGCTGAACATGGGCTTGGTTTCTGAAGTGGTGGCGGATGAACTGCTTGTCACCCGGTCCTTGGAATTGGCTACGAGTATCGCAAACAATCCACCGCACGCAGTGCGTCTTACAAAGCAGTTGATGCGCTCTAGCGAGCGCGCCTCACTCGATGAGCTGTTGGACAAATCAGCAGCGTTCCAAGCCGTTTGCCATGCTGAGCCGGATCACCAGGAAGCTGTGGCGGCGTTCTTTGAAAAGCGGCTTGGTCAGTACCGTGAGTCCTAGTTCGCGAGAGTAGGCACGGTGCTGGGTCGCGTTAGCGCGACCCCTGGCCATCATCTATTTTGATATAGGTGCCGGTCACCGCCTCAGATGCAGGTGATAAGAAGTACATCAGGGTGCTGTCCATCTGAGCGGGGTCGCAAATACGCTTTCTTGGAAAATGCTGTGCGATGTCGCCTAACCGCTCCAACATGCCGTCCATCATTTCCGATGAAAATGCGCCAGGTGCGATTGCATTAACGTTGATGTTGTATCGTGCCCACTCCACAGCCAGACACTCAGTCATACGCACGATTGCAGATTTGGTGATTGAATAAAGCGCGGCACCATTGCCGCCATAGTTGAATCCGCCAACCGATGAGATGTTGATCATCCGTCCTGGTTGTTCTGCTGCGATCAGTCGTCTCGCGATTTCGCAAGACAAGACATAGGGGCCGCGTAGATTGGTATCAAAGACGGAGTCGATTAGGTCAAGTGACATTTTGTGAGCGCGCTGTGCGTCTGGAATACCCGCGTTGTTAACGAGAATATCAATGGTGCCGAGTTCGCTTTCCGCTTGATTGACACAATTCAGGATGGAGTCGTTATCTTGCATGTCTAGCTGAATCGGCAACGCATGCCCCCCCGCGGCATTGATTTCGGCGGCCAAAGCTTCCAAACGATCGATGCGTCGTCCGGTAACGGCGACTTTTGCTCCTGCTGCGGCTATGACTTGGGCGAAGCGGCGCCCCAGCCCGGACGTGGTGCCAGTGACCAGTGCGACTCTACCGGATAGATCATTTGAAACGTTGGGTATTGGATAATCAGTCATACGTTCTCCCTAAGTCAGTATGTAAAGAGCTTGCAGTCACGCCTTAACAACGTGATCAAAAACTGGCAGTGTAGCAGTACATGTGTTCATGATGGCAGCCTTTAATGCAATTGTCGGAAGCGCAGATTGCGCAATATCAACAGGAGGGCTATCTCCTGTTGCGCGGTCTTATTGAAGAAGAAGATCTCGCTAAATATGACGCGCGATTTCGCGAATACGTTATGAAAGAACGCGAGCTTCCTGCGGCCATGAAAATCATGCAGGACGTGATGGTCGTCAAAGGCGAGGTCAACGCGGAAACAGCGGTGCACGGAGTGAACAAGCTTTTGTGCCTTGAGAACGATGACGTTCTATTCTCCTTCGCCCATCACCCGGCGCTGGTGAGTGCGGTACAGTCTTTGTTGGGGTCGGAGTTGTATACCTTGTCATCGAACGTTTTTAATAAACCGCCAGGTGTCGATGGCCGTCATCCCATGCACCAAGATCTGAGGTATTTTCGCCTTCGACCGGCTAGCGGCATCGTTGGCGTGTGGACGGCTATGTTACCTGCGAGCAAGGAGAACGGCTGTCTTGCTGTCATTCCTGGTACGCACCGCGGTGAACTCTTAGATCATGCCAATCCTGACTGGGATTTTGTTAATCATGGCTTCTATGGCATCGATGAAATTGATATCGAGCAGCGGGTTCATGTCGAAATGGCGCCGGGTGATACGCTCTTGTTCCACCCGCTCATCGTGCATGGATCAGGTAGAAATCGGACTCAGGATTTCAGGCGTGCAATCTCGATACATTACGCAGCGGGAAGTTGCCAGTCGCCAAGGAAGAATTGGCAGAACGTAGGTTTAACCCGCCGCATATCCTAGCTGTCGAACCATTTAATGGCTCTGACTAGTTCCGAATCAAAGCCACTGCCATCATAGAGGCTGCGAGCGCGGTGGTTCGCAGCAAAGACATGCAAGGATAATGAGTCAGCACCGCGTGCCCGAGAGGTCGCTTCACTGTGTTGCAAAAGCGCGCGGCCGAGGCCTTTTCCACGAGCGCGGGGTGCGACTACGATCGCTTCTAGGTGCGCACTTGGTGCGTGGCTCATCAGTTCATCGCGCATCGTGATCAGGACTAAGCCCAGGACATTATCGTCCGGGTCAACGGCAACGTCAGCGTAGGATGCAGGTGCATCTCCAACGAGTGTAGCCCGCAGCAGATCAGCATCTCCCATCCAAAGATCCTTGGCATCGCGCTTTGCCGGTATCTCGAAGTCAGCGAGTTCCGGAAGGATCGTGAGCATCTCTTCAAGGTCTGCGAGTGAAGCGGAGCGGATTTGATACTTAGGCGTCATAAAATCGATCGCCTGCTCGCCTTGAATGGTATTGCATTTAGAATGGTTTGCCTTTGCTGTCTAGTTCCGTCAGCTTATATCGCGGCAAAGAGGCCTTCGCGGCATTTATTTCTGGTGTCGAGCGCATAGCGGGACCCTCGTAAGCGGGTTCGAAGAGACGATGCGGGTCATCACCATCCAGGAAGCCAAGATAGCTACCACCGTAGTTGTATCCGATCAATCGACGCAATTCTTCGGAGAATTCCTGGGCGACTTCTGGGGGATGAGCGAGATACTGGTTTTCTTCCTGTCGCAGCCAACCCAAACTGTATTGCAACGCCATCCCAGTGCGGTTGCGTTCGCTGTGGTTTGCGCCACCACCGTGAATTGTGCCGCCAAGGTAAATGAGCACCGATCCCACGGGCATTTCAGCATTTACGATTTCCTCTGGGAGCGGGCGTCGTTCATCTGACCAGAGATGACTGCCCGGTACGACTTGCGTTCCACCATTGGCTGAATCGAATTCGGATAATGCCCACATAGTGGGCATAAGCGTGGTGATGCCGAGATGCGAGAGTGGATAAAGGTCGCCGTCCCGATGGAGCGGTTGTGCTTCTGCGCCCGGTTCCAGATGCATCGCACCTGAAAAATTGAGCTGATAGTTAGTCGCGTAATTCAGTAACACGCCCTCCGCCAAGGCGAGCACGACCGCGTGTGTGACCAGCTCCCGTGCTGCAAGGGACTTTTTCAGAATGCCACCGAGTCGTTTTGTTCTTGCACCAAGAAACTCATCGTGGCCGTAAGGCGCGTCTACGATGTGAGGGATTAGGTCTGCGTGAGTCAACTGAGCAAGGTCTGGTGCAAGCGCTTCGATGATCAAATAACCTTGTTCAAGAAGTCGATCGCGCATGTCACTCGGCGCCAAATCAGGACTGACGACATTCAGAGGCAAGGGTGTGTTTGTGCTTGGTGTATTCATAGTTGCGCTGGCGTCTGCTCCCAACAGTTTCGTGTCACTTGGCGACAAGTTTGTCGCGAATGGCGACAAGACTGCAACCGTAGGAAGGGATAGTTTGCTTCCAGCTCAACAACGCTCAGCCTGAGGTTGGTCTGCGGCGTAACTCAACCATTGGGATAATGCGGTCGGTACGACGCTGATAATCGGCAAACGCTGGAGCGCGTGCGGCCACATCAGCGAAATAATGGCTACGTTTAGGCTCGTCGATGGGTATTGCCAGCGCTGGAAAGGTTTCAGAATTGATCTCGACCATGACATTTGGGGTGGCAATCAAATTTTCATACCAAACAGGGTTCATTGGTGCACCACCACGCGAGGCAATGACCAAAATTTTTTGATCCATGTTCATATAAGCCAGCGGTGTTGTCCGTTGTTGACCAGTTTTAGCGCCTGTTGTCGTCAGCAGCAGCAAGGGGCTATCTGCAAGTTCACCGATCAGAACACCATTGTTGGCTCGAAACTCTGCGATCAGCGTTTGGTTGAAGGCTTTCGTGAAGTTGCCGGGTCCATCCGGCGAGCGAATTTCACCGGCCAGTCCATCGAGCAGATTTGCAACCGATAGGTCGATGTGATCGGACATGTCGATTCCCTCCTCTGAATTTGCACGGATGCCTGTTGCTGTGAATCTTACCCGTTTTCATTGGATTTCGGTGAGTGAGAATAGGGCACACATTTGTCCGCATTGAAGCCTTAGGCGCCTTCGCTCAAAAGTACTCGTCGACAAAGAGGCTGCGTTAGAGGCGTTTTGCTAACATTGAGCGGTTGCGGAGGGTGGTGGCGACAGACGCGAACTGTTTATGACAGCTG
This sequence comes from Pseudomonadales bacterium, assembly GCA_029244465.1. Lineage (GTDB taxonomy): Bacteria > Pseudomonadota > Gammaproteobacteria > Pseudomonadales > Azotimanducaceae > UBA4421. Next base: position 3,016 of record JAQWQN010000256.1, on the reverse strand, counting down.
TCCACATGTGTTAGCGGCGTTGCCATTGCCTGCGTGAATGTTTTCAAGGCAGATGTAAACTTAAGCTATTTTCATTGGAGTAGATCTGCCAGACAAAGCGAATTTGCTCCAATGGCAAGGCAAGCGGTAGCGTCACGTGAAGCTTGGTCCTGGTGGGCACATCGATCAAGATGAGCTTTGACAACACATCGCCAAAGCCTATCGTGATAGACCAGCCAGAATTCGAGAAGTCCGTGCGTTTCATCAGTTCCCCGCAATTCGTAATGCGTAGGTTGGCCATTGCAATCTCCTAATAAAAGCTATCGGTTTAGTCCCGCAGCGGCGGTCAGCGTTGTCGTCGCGAATATGATCGGGACCGGTGTTTTTACCAGTCTCGGTTTTCAATTATTGGATATAAACTCCGCTTCTACAGTGATTCTGCTTTGGCTGTTAGGTGGTGTTCTGGCATTGTGCGGCGCACTTTGTTATGCCGAGCTGGGTGCTGCGCTGCCGCGGTCCGGCGGCGAATACAATTACCTCTCGCGAATCTACCACCCGGGCCTAGGGTTCGTTTCCGGCTGGGTTTCAATGACGATTGGGTTTGCGGCGCCAACCGCACTTGCCGCGATGACAGCGGGGCGGTATCTGGCGGTTGCGGTACCGGCGGTCCCGAGCATGTTGACGGCAGTTGCAATGGTCGTTCTCGCTACACTTTTTCATACTCGAAGCCGTCGAGGCAGCGCGTACTTTCAGCAGATATTTACTGTGTTGAAAGTTATTTTGATTGTTGGTTTCGTTGTCTCGATCGCTTGGGTCGTTCCGGAACCTGTCGCAAACGAGTGGGCGATGGATCTTTCTGTGCTCGGCACCGGTGGCTTCGCCGTTGCTATGATTTTTGTCAACTATGCCTATACCGGTTGGAATGCGGCGACCTATATCGCCGGGGAAGTGAGCGAGCCAAAACGTACCCTGCCGTGGATTCTACTCAGTGGCACTGTGGCAGTGACGATGCTTTACGTGCTACTGCACTTCGCCTTTTTGTTGTCGACACCAACCGAGGCCATGGTGGGCCAGTTAGAGATTGGGTACATTGTGGCAGGTCAAGTTTTTGGTGTTGAAGGGGGTAGGATCATCAGCGTGGTCCTCGCCTTCCTGCTACTTTCAACCGTGAGTGCTATGGTATTAGCTGGTCCGCGGGCGCTGCAGATGATTGGTCAGGATATCGCCGCTCTGAAATTTTTGGCGAAAGAAAATGCGCACGGCATTCCTACCGTAGCCGTGGCCATTCAAAGTGCCCTGACGATTGCCCTCGTAATGACTGCCTCGTTTGATACGGTCTTGGTTTTTTCCGGGTCGGTATTGGCATTGAATACGCTCTTCGCGGTTGTAGGCGTCGTTGTATTGCGGTTTAAAGAACCGGATCTTGTGCGGCCGTTTCGCGTACCTGTCTACCCGTTGCCTGTATTGGTTTTTACAAGTATTACGATTTGGACGCTGTTTTACCTGGTATTCGAACGTCCTACGGAGATCGTCTTTGCGCTTGTGGTTATCGCGAGTGGCTGGTTGTTCTACTGGCTCAGCCACGCTAGGGTGCGCGTTCAAAATTCAGATCAAAATGAGGATCAGCATGGAACTTGAAGAAAGAATCGACGATGGCGTTGCTTGGTTGACCATGAATCGTCCCGAGGCACGCAATGCAATGGGTGCTGAAATGATGGCGGCCATGACGGAGGCGCTACCGCGTCTTGCAGCCGATCGCTCTGTACGTTGTGTGGTTCTGACCGGTGCTGGTGGCGCTTTTTGCGCTGGTGGTGACGTAAAAGGGTTTGCCTCTCAAGCCGGAGGCAGTGAAGCCGCTAAGCCAAGAGGTTTTGATCTGGAAGGTCGTTCTCAGGGCTTGCGCGCGGGGATGGAACTGTCGCGAATATTGCATGAGATGCCGAAGCCAACTTTGGCCGCAATCCCAGGACCCGCGGCTGGCGCGGGTTTTTCTTTAGCAGTTGCTTGTGACCTACGGATTGCGATAGACACTGCGAAACTGACGACTGCGTTTGCTAAAGTCGGACTTTCAGGTGATTACGGTGGCTCCTTCTTTTTGCCCTACATAGTTGGTCAGGCGAAGGCACGTGAACTCTATTTCAGTGCGTCGGTAATCTCTGGTCAGGCGGCATTTGAGCTTGGCTTGGTGAATCGTGTTTCAGGCGCTGACAGCTATGAGGCGGACGTTGCTCAATTTGCTCGTGAACTGGCTGATCTCCCGACAGTGGCCGTTGGTTATATGAAAAAGAACCTTAACTCTGCCTATGGTGGCAGCTTGGCGGATACCTTCGATCGCGAAGCATTACACATGACGCGATGCTTTATGACTGATGATCACAAAGGTGCAGCGAAAGCGTTTGTAGAAAAACGTGCTCCGGAGTTCAAAGGCGGCTAATACCGTGGCTGTCGTACAAGGTTGGAGCAGTCGTTTTGGTTTCTTGATGGCATCCATTGGTTTTGCTGTTGGGCTGGGTAATATCTGGCGTTTTCCATATGTCACGGGTGAAAACGGTGGATCAGCGTTTGTGTTGGTCTACTTAGCCTGTGTCTTTGCGATTGGTGTACCAATTCTTATGGCCGAAATAATGCTCGGTCGACGTGGCCAAGGTACACCTCCATCGAGCGTTGGCGCGGTTGCGAGCGCAGCGGGTCTTAGTCAAAACTGGGTCTCGGTGGGTTACCTCAATCTTTTCACGGCGTTCGCCATCCTGATGGGCTACGGGGTGGTTGCCGGATGGGTAATCTTCTACCTGGTCGAAGCCATTGCAACGAGCTTTAACGGATTCGACGCCGCAAGTTCGCAGAATCTATTCTCGACGTTAACTTCGGATATCGTTGCATTGCTGTTTTGGACTATGGTCGCCTTTGGTGCTGCTGGACTCATTATTGCGGGTGGGGTCAAAGGTGGGATAGAGCGCGCGGTCACGGTGCTGATGCCGCTACTGTTTCTATTGTTGCTAGGACTTGCAGTGTTTAACCTTTTTGCCGGTGGTATGCC
>JAQWQN010000254.1 GCA_029244465.1 Pseudomonadales bacterium | reverse complement strand
ACGATTTGAGCCCGCAGGGTGCTGTTTGGTGCAAACACACCGTGGTATCGGGTTAGACTAACCCGATGCCGGGGGGCCAAGGCTGCCAGCTTAGCCAGCAGGTCCAGCGGTTCAAATAGAAAATGGGTGGTGCCGTTTGAGTAGGGTCTTTTAGCGCGTAGCCAACATAGTGCATCCCCCCTGGATGTTGGGGTGCTGGCGAGGTATTGACCATAATCGGCAATGACTTTGGCGACATCTTCAGACTCTCCCCCAACAGGGATCTGCCTAGGCCAGGTCAATGTTGGTCGTCGATCTTCTCCAGGGTTCAAAAATGGGCGTCGATACTCAGCCATCGCCTCATCTTCCAGCTTACGCATAATGGACATTGGGAGAATGCCTTCAATAAACATGTTCTGCTCAAGAATCATTTTCTCGCCTGCCTCTGACTTAACACCCTGTACAAATTGTCCGAACTCTTTGGGAAGGCCGTCATAGTTCGGCGCGGTGGCAACAATCGCTTCCATAAAGGCAACAGCTTTCACTTTACTTTGAAGCCGAGCAGAGGTGTGCTGTGTCTATGCGCTTCGGTTTGTGTGTCGAGCTGGGCCCGCTGAGGAAGTGCGCCCATGCGCCTGTGCCGGTGGGGCGAGCGGAGTAATGATCAGGAACGCGCACCACGTCGTTGCAACCCAAATTCGATAAGTTTGATGAACTCCTGCGTGAACCAGGGCTTTGCATCTTCCCACCACACGGCGGGTGGTCTGTCCTTGAGCATGGCAATGAAGGATAGTGTGTGACGCTTGTCTTTGCTCGACATTGGTAAATCACTATCTGCTTCGTATTTCCGGAATAAAACCACCCACCGGCAACAAACTCGATAAGCTTCTTGATGGCTGAAGCCATAGTCGACAATCAACGGTGCCATGCCTGGCATAAGATTGCCGTTGATCTCGTAGGCTTTGACCAACGCATCACTCAGTTCAGGTGACGTTGCTTGGGCTAGCAGTATCTCGCGCGTTCCTTCCTGCGTAGCCTGTGTCGTCATCGCATCGCTGAAGGCACCTTCGAGCGGATTCGAACAAAGGGGCTCTAGTGCGGCACCAGCGCGATCGCGCGCAAGGGGGCCCCGCTGCCGCCTTCAATCTTCATTGGCAGGGCGACAACAATGAACCCGCGCGCAGGAAGTCTGTGGAGATTGGCCAGGTTCTCGAATGCGGGAACATTAGCGGCGAACAAGGCCCGGTGGGTTTCGAAGAGCAGGGATGGACCATGGTCTATGCTCGCCGTATCGAGACCGACCGCGTGAATCCTGCGTTCTTCGACCAACCACTTCGCGGCAGACGGAGCCAAGCCCGGGAAGTGAAGCTTCTCGACCGCTTCGGGTCCGAACTCGGCTGTTCCCAAGTATCGCGCTCGGTCGGGCCAATGTCCTCCAAAGCCCGTGTGGATGAGCACGATTGTACCGTTGGGGATTTTTCCGTTCTGTGCCTCCCAGGTTTCGAAGTCGCCGATTGTCACCTGGTAATCGGGGTCGGCTTCGACTTGAACGTGAACATCTAGCAACACGGCGGGGCCGACCAAAGTCTCGAGGGGGATTTCATCGACGGTCCATTGATCGTGTGCAAAGTGTTCAGGGGCGTCGATGTGGGTGCCCCCGTGCTCAGCGCTTCGAAAACGATTGGCCGCGTACCAGTAACCACCCTCCGTAATGCCGGCTGCCTCCCGCTTGAGCAGGAAACCGTCTTCGGTGGGCCAATAAATGGTGGCAGCGTTATAGGAATAAGAGAGATCGACAACAATACGGTCTCTGAACAGATCAGTGGGCGGAGCGCAGGCCACGGTCATCAGTGCAACTATCAAGATCAAGGATCCACGGAGTGCGGTGGACGAGTTTATTTCCATTCAATCTCTCCAGAAATTGGGCCGGTCTCGGCGGCTTCGAGGTCAAGTAACTCGGTGCAAATAGAGATTGACTGTCTGCCTCGAGCCTCATCGTATTCCTCCACCATTCCACCATTCCACCATTCCACCATTTGGATCAAACGTCGTTTGTTAGCGGGTCAACTTCAGCGTTGTTATAACAACCAGACGCGAACGCACAAAGCGCTGGTCGTTACCGATTGCAGGGCGTCCAAACACAGGGTGAGGTACCTGTCGAAGCCAGGCCAGTCGAGCAAACGGAGTGTTTGCAAGAGAGCCACACGGCAACGCTAGACGATTTAAACCGGCCGCGCCAGTAGCATGTGTCGGCAGGTTAAGCCAAAAGATGCCTGTAATCTGTGCTACCCTGGTTTAGGGCCGGTTGCTTGCGCAGCATAAGCCACCACCACCACGAGGCAAAAGAAAGCTCAACCAGTCGTCGAAGGGCAGCACTTTACTCCGAAACGGGGCTATGTAATGCAACAGACAAAACCTCGTGAGTTTATTTTTTCGCGATTGATCTTTGGCTACGCCACAATCGGCCTTGTGATCGTACTTGCCGCCTTGTTCAGCATAAATCGTATAGAAAACCAGATCAGTGCCGCGCCCATCATTTATGAGCAGGCTTTATTCAAGTTGCGTAAAATCGAGAGCTTATCGAACGATGCTGCGCAGGAGTTATTTGCCTACCTGCTGAGCGGTCTTGAAGAAGACCTGATGGACTATCGTAAGGTCGTTGAAATTCTTCCCTCTAATTTTGACTCGTTTGCCTTATTGGCTATGTTGTCAAGTCCCGAGGAGGCATCTCAGCTGGCACAGTTTTCAGCCATTAAACGAAGCTGGGGAAGTTTCACGAGCAACGCAGAAGTCCTGATAGAGGCCTACGAGAGAAAAGGCGAAGTCTCTTCTGCCAACGTCATAGCCGTTGAAAAAACACTCGATGACTACCAGGAGCTACTTAATCTATTGCTCGAATACGAGCATCATCAGGCTCAGGACGCGCGAATACAGCTTTCACAGATCGTTAGGAATTCGCAATTACTTTTTCTAATAGCAGCCTGTGTGGGCCTGGTCGGGCTCGCCATCGTCGGCGTGCTTGTGACAAGAGAAGTCAATCGCCTCGTGTCAATGCGACGACGGGGCGGTGCCGCGTTAAATCTGGCCCAGGTTGAATCCGAGCGTATTGCGGCAGAATTAACCCAGTTCATTGATACTGCGAACGCCCCTATTTTTGGCATTGATGCCGATGGCTTGATCAACGAATGGAATCAGACAGCGGCCAAGATCACCGGATTTGAAAAAGAAGACGTACTGGGCCAAGACCTGGTGCAGGGCTTTATTACGGAAGAGTATAGGGAGTCGGTTAAGGCCGTACTTGATAACGCGCTCAAGGGTGTGGAGTCCTCGAACTATGAATTTCCTTTGTACACGAAAAATGGTGCCCGGGTTGAGGTACTACTCAATGCGACGACCCGCCTTGATGTCGACGGTAATATTATCGGGGTTATCGGAGTAGGTCAGGATATAACGGACGCGAAAGTCGCCCAGGTTGCGCTTCAGCAAGCGCAAAAAATGGAAGTCATTGGTCAGCTGACCGGTGGTGTCGCTCATGATTTTAATAACTTGCTTGCAGTGATCAGTGGAAACCTGGAGTTTCTTCAGGGGGAATTAGGCGTTGTTCCAGCCGACGTGACTGAAATCATTGATGATGCTCGAGCAGCTGCACGTGATGGGGCTGAGTTAACCCACCGATTGTTGGCTTTCGCACGTCGACAATCACTTGAGCCTAAAGAAACGTACATTAACGGATTGATTGCAGATACTTGTCGATTAATTAGCCGAACTTTGGGTGAGGGCATAAAGATTACGACAGCGTTAGACAGAAAAAACCCAATGGTAATGGTAGACAAAGTCCAACTTGAAAGTGCATTAATGAATCTGTCTATCAATGCCCGAGATGCAATGCCATCGGGCGGCTCCCTGACAATAACATCAGAAACGAAATCATTTGATCACGTTCTGACGCAAAGAGTGGACGGTTTAGCAGTCGGAAAATACGCGGTTATTACGGTCGAAGATAGCGGGTCTGGCATGAGTGAAAATGAGGTTGCCCACGCCTTTGAACCATTTTACACAACAAAAGAATCTGGCAAGGGGTCCGGGTTAGGCCTAAGCATGGTGCATGGATTTGTTACACAATCCAATGGAACAGTTGTTATAGAAAGTAAATTGGGCAGTGGATCGAAAGTAACGCTATATCTACCAGATATTACAAACGATAGGAATGCTTTGGTTCCGCCTGTTAACCCAACTCTTAGTACAATCGCACCCGCTGGCATTGAAAAAATACTCGTTGTGGATGATGAATCACTTGTCAGGAAAACTGCGGTACGCGTCTTACGGAAACTTGGGTATGAAGTGATCAAAGCGAACAGTGGAGAAGAAGCTTTAGTTTTAATGAGGAAAAACAAAGATATTGATTTGATGTTTAGTGACATCTTGATGCCTGGTGGTATGTCAGGAAGACAGTTGGCCTCAATCGTCAATAAGGAATACCCCAAAATAAAAATTCAGCTTACTAGCGGTTACGACAACGTAGAAGCTACTAAGGATAACGCTGACTTTCCTCTTTTAAAAAAGCCCTATGATCTACAAAAGTTAGCAACTGCCTTACGAAAATTGCTGGACTAATTAGGCAAGATAAGGGGTATAGAAAACCTAACCTACCGCTTAAGCTGCGGGATAACAGCCAGAAAACATGTACTGTCTAATATGCGTCTGATCGTTCATCATCGCGTTCAACCGTTTTTTGCACGGTCTTGCTCCAATGCGGATGGGTGAGTAAGCAACAGTTTTTTTTGCTTAACAGCGTGCGTGACCCGTTCACCCACCTCAACCGGATGCATACCTTGCTCGAGTGCCGCCAGGATGTTACCCGCCAAATTTCCGGCCTTTTCAGAATGGCTCTTAGGCTTGCCGCGGCCGCGACGAAAATCGAGGGAGTGTCGACTGATCTTCGTGTAATCGGTCCGGGGCACAATACTGAGGCACGGACATTGTTTTTCTTCGCCCGAAGTTCGCGCTTCACTGCCGCCATCAACGCGACGATTCTTTGCCTGGCCGCATTGTGTGCACGCATCACTTGCGGTGAGATCAAACCAGCCTTCGAAGAGGTGGTATTTATAGTGCCAACACTCTACCCCTGTAGGAGAGGCAAAAAAGTTTTCACGGCGTAGATTGGGTCCCATAGTTCGACATTAATCGTGCATTTCCGCTCAGTCAGTTTAACGTGACGGGCTGACGTTGGAGGGAACTGCCTGGTCGATGTCTAAGGTACCTGTACGGTGCCCATCAACGAGTGTTGCAATGGGAGTGGGTTCTGTTTTGCCGGGCAAGTCTGTGTGGATGGAGTAACGTGTGTGCCCGAGCCGGTAATTATCGGCCGGTGTTGGCAGGGTTTCGATTGCAAGGTCGGCCAGACCTGTGCGGGCGGCACGTTCCGCGACTGCGGTTAGGTGTGTAACACTCCCCAAGCGTATGGAGCTTGCAATAGGCGTCTCTGTGTGGGGATACACGCGGGGGAGAGTCGTTCTCTCGGGGGCGCCTGCCCTGGCGCTTGGGTATTCCGCAGCGGGGCTGACTCAGTGCTGGTCTCGGGTCGCCTGCTGCGCCTGTAAGAGGAGCGCGTTGATCACGTCGGTCATCTTGGTCAGGTTGTAGGGTTTGTACAATAGCCCTGTCAGAGGTTCTGCACACAGCCGTTGGGCTTTGTCGTCGTTGGCGTAGCCGGTGGTCAGGATGATGGGCAGCGAGGGCGCTAGCGCCCGCAGCTTGGCGAAACACTCCGGTCCCGCCATCCGTGGCATGCGCATGTCCAGCAGCACGAACGCGGGGTGATCTTCCATTTCTTCCAATTTTGCCACGGCTTCCAGCCCATCGGCAGCGGTAGACGTCTTGAAGCCAAGCTTGAGCAGCATTTTTTCGCTGACGCGCGCCACCAGCGGCTCGTCATCGACCAGCAAAACCGAGCCGCTCACGGTCAAATCAGACAGCTGCGTGAGCTTCCCGGTGATGAGCTTATCCTTCGCCTCGACGGGTACGAAGGGCAGGTAGACGACCGCGCGCGTGCCTCCGGTGAGCCGGCTTTCGAGGGCGATCGCGCCCTGATGGTTGCGGATGATTCCGTAGGCCATGGACAGGCCCATGCCGGTGCCTTTTCCTTTTTGTTTGGTGGTAAAGAAGGGCTCAAAGACTCGCTCCAAGTCGGTGGGGCTGATGCCTTCTCCCGTATCCTCTATGTGGAGGCAGATATAGTCGCCAGGCGCTAGCTGTCCGGCTCCGTCGGCCCACTCGTGAGCGACCACGCTTCGTCGGATGGAGAAGCGTAGCGTCCCACCATCGGGCATGGCGTCCCTGGCGTTAATCGCCAGGTTGAGCACCACCTGTTGAAGCTGGTCCGGGTCTCCCAGTGTGGTGGTAGCTTCCTCGCAGGGGGTGAATTCGATCCTGATATTCTTGGTAAAAGTCCGGTCCAGCAGAGAGGTTACCTCCTGGATCGTCTCCGTGAGGCTGATGGCGGTGTTGCGGTATTTCCCCTTGCGAGCGAAGCCGAGCAATTGCTGGGTGAGCTCGGCGCCACTCTTGGCCGAGTCGATGATCAACTGCACAGACTCCTCATCGCCGTCGGCCAGGTCAGGGCTCTGGCGCAACATATCGGCGCAGCCGAGGATACCCGTGAGCAGGTTGTTGAAATCATGGGCGACGCCGCCCGCGAGCCGACCGAGTCCATCCAGGCGTTGGAGCTGGCGAACCTGTTCCTCGAGTCCCCTGGTTTCCACCTCGTGGGCGTGCTTGATCTGAGTGATGTCGAGCATGATCCCGCGCAGCCCAACGCCGGCCTCACTCTCGTCGGGAAAGGGGCGCAAGATGACCCGTAGCCACACGTCATCTCCCTGGTGGTCGGTGGCACGGGTTTCAAACATGAAGTGCTCGCTCTCGTGGTCCAACCAGTCGTGGGGCAAATCAGCGCTGCGGAGGTCTTCTGGGTGTGCGACAGAGCGCCAGAAATCCGCTTGGCCTGTCCACTCCTCGAGGGGGTAGCCGAGCACTTCTTCGGCGAAGTCGCTGACGAAGCGGAAGCGCCAGTCGCTGTCGGCTTCCCACACGATCGCGTCTACGTCTTTGAGGAGTGCTCGCAGCCGCTCCTCGGCTTTGCTGAGGTCACTGCGTTGCCCTTCCGACGTTTGCAGCGCCTCGGCCAGCTGATGGCGCCGGTGCTCTTCGTTCAGGCGCAGAGTGTGCATCCTTGTGTAGGTTCGGATCCGTGCGGTCGCGACACCAGCAGACACGAGCCCGGCTGCAATCAGAGTAAAAGAGAAGTGGAGGCTCTCGTATGGCGAGTAGTGGGTCCACCAATTGGTCACGGCCCATGCGCAGAAGAGTAGCAATTGGGTGCTCAGTAGCCATTTATGACAGAGAAGGGTGGCGCCCAGCGCCAACGAGATGATTACGAGGTAGTTGGTATAAAACCCCTGGCCGACGAGGCCGTAAGTGAGCAGGACGTTGCTGCCCACCAGCAGCGCGACCAACGCTGTTAGGCGTGAGCCCATGCGGGCAGGAAGCCGGTCGCGCACCAGCAGGCGGTAGATGAGAGCGAAGAGCGAGATCAGGAAGAGGTCGTGAATGACCACCAGGTTGCGGGCGTGGTCTGGCAACTCAAACCAGTTGAACACGGTGAATACACAAAAGACCACGCCGGCCGCGGCCGTCAGCGGGCGGAGGTTCTCTAAGGTGGTCTCGTCCAGCGCTTCCTGAATTTGAGACGGATTTAGCGTCAAAGAGTGTGCTTGCATAGCCCTGGTTCGGATTGGTTTCGCCGTTCCCTGCCGAGCTTTTCAACGGGTTGCCGTAGGCCATGCGCGAGTCTGGCCTACGCGTTCGAAGTTATCAGTATTTCTCATATTTTTCAACGCCTTGAAGGTCTGCGTCGTTACGTCACGCGACCTCCTATTTGTTTTGGGCGGCTCACGACGAACATCGATGGGACAGTCAGCTACGAACTCAAGCATCTTTTTTGCGATGGCCCTACTCATGTGCTGTTTACGCCTTAGG
>JAQWQN010000246.1 GCA_029244465.1 Pseudomonadales bacterium | reverse complement strand
GGTCAGCGACAAGCCAGAAGAGGCAGGTGCTGGCGGTGGTATGCCTGGCGGCGGCATGCCAGACATGGGTGGCATGGGCGGCATGATGTAAATCGTCCTTCGCCTTTTGCGCTTAAAAAGCCCGGCAATGCCGGGCTTTTTTGTGTCTATCGACTAGATTCCGCAAAGCATCGGTATCGGTGCGCGAGCAAGGCGTTGTCAGAAGGCGAGAGCTGTCCGCTTAATGCGTGAGAGCGAAATTCGATGGACGACAAACGTCAGTACATTTGAGTAAGGATCAGCCGTTGTTGTGCGCACTGTTGGCGGGTCAGTGTCGATTATCTCACGCACAAAGTACCCTCATTTTGCCAATAGACCGTGATTTTTTGGTCGCAGTCCTTGTGGGAGATCATCGCAAAGAAATAGTAGGCTACAAACGGTAGCTGGGGGGCAACTTGGTGGTAAAGAATCCACCCTTTGCTGCCGCTATTAGCTCGATGTGGTTTGTTATCGGCAAAGAGAGAGTGCGGAGCATTTGATTGGTTATGGGGTGGTTATAGGGTGAGCGATTCGCTATATTCGCTATTATTAAAAACAAAAGCCCGGGGGTTATTTGTGGAAGTTCAAGTTATCGACTATCTGGCGAAGTGGGGACACTATCTAGCGGGGATCACCTGGATCGGATTGCTTTACTACTTCAATTTCGTGCAAACCGAATATTTTAAAGAAGCAGAAGGTGATGCTCGGGTTGACGCATTTTCCAAGCTTGTTCCTCGTGCATTGTGGTGGTTTCGTTGGGGGGCAATGCTCACCTTCCTAACTGGCTTGATCATGTTAGGCATACGCGGCGCCTCATCAACTGCCGACATCATCGTGGGTGCTGTTTTAGGCACACTGATGTTTCTGAACGTGTGGCTAATCATTTGGCCGAACCAGCGCATTATTATTGCCTCAAACCAAGCGGTTGCTGCTGGTGGTGAAGCAGACCCTGCCGCTGCAGGCGCGGCACCGAAAGCGGGCCTTGCCTCTCGTACGAACACACTCTTTTCCATACCGATGCTCTATTTTATGGGTTCTAGTGCGCACCTCTCGAACGGTTCGATTGGCGGCAATTCAACGGCGTTGATCATTGCGCTTGTCCTCATTGCAGCCTTGCAAGGAAATGCAATCTTTGGCAAGCAGGGGCCGATAACGACGGTAAGAGGAGTGATCACCTGCGGTTTCGGATTGACGTTAGTCCTTTGGGCGCTACTCGCGTTACTCTAAGACACTCTAACGAGGCGTGATTGCATTTCGATAGATTTTGATCGAGTTTCGCGCATGTAAAGAAAGCTCACGAGAAAGTGGGCTTTTTTTTGCTGTGCCAAAACTATACTGCACGCCGATGACGCCACAGAGAAACGATGATGAGTGAACGCCAACAACCTGGATTGTCGACCGAATCGGATACTGGCTACCGCCGTGGTGGTAAGACAACGTCAGGTGGAAGTCGAAACAAACGTCCGGGCAACGGAGGAGGTGGCGCCGCCAAGTTGATTGGGTTGAATTTTGTTGTTGTCTTGCTGGTCGCAGGATTGGTGCTGGCCGGGTGGTTTATTGCGAACCAACAGCAGATGTTGCAGGCCGAACAGGCACGCGTGAATCAAGCCAGTGAGCGGATCCAAAAACTTGAGGACCGGCTGATTGCCACTGACTCAGCGCTATCTCAAGGTGGCCAGGATACACAAGAAAAGATTGGCTTTTGGGAGTCGGAGATTCGCAAGTTGTGGAATATTTCTAACGAACGAAATCGTAAATGGATCAAAGATAATGAGCGCAATGTAGGCAAATTGACCAAGACGCTCAATGGTATCGAGGCGAGCAATCGAGATCTTAAGGCGTCGGTCGGGCGGCACGAAAGCGCGTTCGATAAACAACAAGCTTTGGTCGATCAACTGACCAGTCTGGAGTTGCAAATGCAGCAGATTGTCCGTGGTCAACGTGATTTAGTAGATAAGGTTAATTCTGCGACACAATCCGTATCAAGCATGCGTGCCAACATAGCAGGCAAGATAGATGACAACTCCGAAGCCGTCCAGTCGATGGATGCATTCCGTGTGGCGATAAACTCCAGACTCGCCGACCTCGAAAGACGCCTTAACTCAGTCCCGGGGGCCGCAGGTCCTTAATTTAAGCAATCTATAGGTCATCTTTCGCGGCTGGTGTGTGGTGGCATACATCAAATGTGTGATCTGGGTCCGGGTTAGAAACGAATACGACGGCATACTGACGTTTGTGCAAATTTTTTGTGATCAACGTTCGATGTTCCATTGTTCAATATATATGTATGCGAAGCACTGCGGTTTGGACTGCCCGTGTTCGAGGTAGTCGACCAGCCCGTTTTCGTTTGCGTCGAGGCGCCAAGGTCTGTCGTTGCACCAGTTTCGCTTGCTCGAGATGTCACTTTGATGACCTGGTCCCAGCTGCAGGCCGAACCCAGAGCCCGACTCCTCGATACGGCGGTTATTGAGCTCGAGGTGGATGAAAATGTTGCAGAGATGCGACGGCATTGTCCCCACGCTCTTTTTATTAGTTCAGATCCCCGACTGCGGGACCAAGTGGACTTCGTGTTCTCGAGTAAGGCGGAGACGTCCCTCGTTCCGCAGGTCCTCGATCATGCGCTCAGTTTTTGGCACCGTAACCGAAAGATTCAAGACTTAGGGCACGATGTGGCTATGCGCCGACAACGAATGCACCAGCTCAATGAGATCTCGATCGCGTTGACCGGGCAAATGTCGCAACAAGAGCTCTTGCGGACGATTCTGTCGGAGGCGCGTCGCATCGCTCACTGCGAAGCGGGGTCGCTATTTTTGATCGAACCTGATGAAGATGAGCGCGAAGCGCTTGTATTTAAACTTGCCCAAAATGACATCGTCGAATTTCCATTTGTCGAAACGCGGCTTGAATTGTCAAGCGGATCGATTGCTGGCTATGTGGCAGTTACCGGAAAAGAACTCAACATTAAAGATGTGTATCGGTTGAGCGATCAACTGCCCTACCATTTCAATCACAGCTTTGATGAAAAGAATGGCTACCGAACGCAATCGGTCCTAACCCTGCCAATGCGTGATTACCGTGGGCGGGTGGTCGGGATTTTGCAGTTCTTGAACCGGGTTAGTGTAGAAGATGGCGTGGTGGTTCCTTTTGAGGAAGAAATTGCGGAGATATTGCGAGCAATCGCAAGCCAAGCCGCTATGTCGGTACAAAAGAATGCGCTGATAGAAGACATCAACCGATTGTTTGAGAGTTTTGTGCAAGCCAGTGTGAAGACGATTGAACAGCGGGATCCTTCGATGAGCGGGCACTCATTCCGGGTGGCAGAAACCACGGTGGATCTTCTCCGGGCACTACCGGAATCGGGTAACGCTCGTTTCAGTCGGATGACGTTTACGCCTGAACACATACGGGAAGTGCGCTATGCCGCGTTGCTCCATGATTTTGGTAAGATCGGCGTGCCTGAGGCAGTACTCGTCAAAGCAAAAAAATTGACAGACGAACGCGTAGAAGTCATCGGCTATCGTATAGAATTGCAGAAAGAGCGACTCCGCCGCCGAGCGGTTGAGCAGGAGTTGGAGCTCTTGCATCATCAAGCCATTGACCAGGAAGTTGCTCGACGTCGCGTACACCATCAGCTCGAAAAACAGCTGTCGATTCTCGACCAGTATTATGATTGGGTGAGAGCTGCGAATAATCCGAACATTTTAGATGCTGGCAGCTACAGCCATCTCGACGAGATACGTGATTATGCATTTCGCGAGCTGGATGGCACGGTAGGTGGGGTGATTACCGAACAAGATCTACTCGCACTCTCTGTTCGACGCGGTAGTTTGACGCCTGAAGAGCGTCGCAAAATTCAAGCGCACGTTGTATTTACAACAGATTTCTTGTCGGTACTGCCTTGGCCGCCTGAATTAGCGCAAGTGCCCGACATTGCGGGAGCGCACCACGAGCGCATCGATGGCAGTGGTTATCCGCGCGGGCTGGTCGCCGAGCAGATTCCTTTAGCGAGTCGCGTAATGGCCGTTTGCGATGTCTTCGATGCGTTGACGGCGATGGATAGACCTTACAAGCCCTCGATGTCTGATGAGGTTGCGTATTCGATCCTGGAGGATGAGGGCCGGCGTGGTCTTCTGGACCAGGATATGGTGCAGATTTTCATCGATAACCGTTCGAGTAGCTTGCAGAAAGTCATCTAAATTTATTCGAACGGGTTGACCGCCACGCGCCGTTGCTCGCCTCGACGAATTTCTTCGAAGATGACCCCGGTTTCCGTGATGTCATGAATTTTAAGACCTTTAAAACTGTCACCGATCTCGACACGTTGTCCGTCGATCACAATCGCACGCAGGTTTTGCGCGCGGGTGTAAATGTGACTGGTAAAGTTGAATCCTTCGTACAAAACGCGTTCAGTTGCGGTTAACGCATCGACGCGCACAGTCATTATCGGTTGTGATTGGCGTGCTGGTGCTTGCATTGCCCTGGACAATGTTTCTGGCGGGATAACCGGTGCGAGGACGGCCGCTTGCGCGCTACTGGTTGCCGGGTCTTCTGTCGCGGGTGTTGGCATGGGCGTAGGCTGGCGCTTCAATGCTTCGACGACCACAGGCTCGGGTGAGACGTCGCTGTCGTAGGAATTGAGTGGCCAAAAGAAGCTGAAGAAGACGACGTTAGCGCTTAACGCAATAGTGAGTAGAACATGGATGAGCAAGCGGGGCTTTGGCGCCACCTGTTGGTTGAGGGCGATTGCATCAGGCGATTGCGCTGCCTGGCTTTTTTTAAGTGCATCTAAGATGTAGGACATAGCTAACTGTCCAGCTTAGGTGCGGGCAGTTCTAAGCGATCAGCGAGTCGTATCCAAGTCAGAGGACCCACAATTCCGTCCGCGACTAGCTCTTCTTGTTCTTGGAAGCGACGCACCACGTTTAGCAGTTCTTCGTCGAAGCGCTCGCTGCTGCCTAATGTGAGTTCTGGATGCAAGAGATTCAGTTTTTCTCGTAACCAGGTTACCGTCGTGTGTTGATCACCCTGTTTTAAGCTGCCGCGATAGCTGGGTGGCGTTTGCCAGAGGAGTATGTAGACCCCGAACCAAGCGTTGCGAAGATCGCGTGGACGTATCTCGACGGCGTCGTTGCCGACAACTAGCGTGTAGCGATCGCCCTCTCTTTGCGCGATCGTGCCGTAATAGGGTGCTGGATCATCGTCCCAAAGCTCCAAAACCACCGGCGCTCCGAGATTGTTGATCTCCGTCCAACCGCCACTGCGGCGCATGCACTGAAGTCCGGCTTTGGGTGCAAAGTCGCACGGTATTTGACTGCTATAGACATCATAGTCGGTCCCCCAGCGCTCGAAGAGTTTCGCGAACGCCATACGCTGAAGAGCGAAGTTGGAAAGGTCGGGTCGGGTCAGGTTTGGTAATTGCATCGTTGAGATTGGATCTTCGCTCTTGCCTTCGACCTTGATTGTTGCTGCCTGCATCTGATTTGTTGGTGCCTCTGCCGTGACCCGCGCCGTAGCCGATTGCAACGGACCCTTGGTCTCTTTTTGCGGCTCATATTTTAGGGTGGAGAGATCTGAATCTGGACGGGTTGCGCGGTCTGGTTTTAGCGAAGTGAAATTTGTCAGTGTAACCACAGCCAAAATGATGAGAATAACGGCTGATGCACTGTACCAGAGCGGATTTAGTTTTGCGGCCGCGCTCGTACCCAAGACTTCTTTAGCTGCGAGGCGTACGTGAGTGGGAGTTACTTGGTGGGCATTCTCGACATAGGCGCCCAATAAGGCTCGATCCGCAATGATGTTGATTAACCTTGGTGTACCCTTGCTGCGACGGAATACGGCTGACATGGTTCGATCAGGAAAGAGTGTTGCGCTGCCTCCAGCCCGAATCAGGCGGTGTCGAATGTATTCTGTGGTCTCAGCTTTACTCAAGACAGAGAGATGGTAGCGAGCGGTGATCCGTTGGGATAACTGGCGCAGTTCGGTGCGATCGAGCATATCTTGAAGTTCGGGTTGCCCCAATAAGATGATTCGCAAGAGTTTTTTTTCGTTGGTTTCCAAGTTAGTGAGCAGGCGAATCTGTTCCAGGACGGCTGGGGTCAAATTTTGTGCTTCGTCGATGATCATGACCGTGCTGCGATCGGTCTGATGAGTTTCGAGAAGGTGGTGATTAAGAATATCGATGTAGCGCTTGACGGAATTAGGCTCGCCATCCGGTCTGATAACGCCGAGTTCGTCACAGAGGGTTTCTAACAATTCTTTAACGGTGAGGCGAGGGTTTAGTATGAAAGCGACATCGACGTCCGCAGGGGTCTTGTCGAGAAGGTTGCGGAGGAGGGTCGTTTTTCCCGTACCGACTTCGCCTGTAATCAGAACAAAGCCGCCGTTTGAGAAGCCGTAGAGTAGATGTGCCAGCGCTTCGTTGTGCGAAGCGCTTAGATATAGGAAACTCGGGTCCGGTGCTATCGAGAAAGGCTCCAGCTTAAACTCAAAGTGGTTTTGGTACATTATTTTGCCGTCTTCTAGAGCTGGTTTATGGGGTTTTCATCGCGTTAGAGACCTTAATATCTTTTTCGACCCATATCGCCTTAATCCACTGAGCCAATTCTGAGCGACGATTTTGCGAATCTTGTCCACGAATCGCAGCAGGGATAGATCGAGATCGGATGTCCATTTGCACTTCGGGGCACTTCCCTTGTAGAAAGTCCCAAAACGTCGGCACCCCCTGAGGGTAGATGATCGTCACGTCGACGAGGCGACTGAGGTGGTCATCCATGCCCTCAAGGACGTAGTCGAGTCCGCCGATTTTCGGGCGCAGGAGGTAGTTGAAGGTACTTTTTTGGCGCTGCCACTTTTCTTCAGTCCGACGAGTACCCTCGACAAAGTTCAATACTGAGGTTGGATGGTTCTTAAAGCCTTTACAGGCCGTGAGCGTGTTATCGCGGTCTGACGTCCGCAGAATGGGGTTCGCTTTCATCTGTTCTTTGGTCACACGCTTAACATAGGGAAAACCGAGAGCTTTCATTGCCAGGCCGATGAAAGGTACCCAGATCAATTGCTCTTTAGTGAAAAATTTAAGTGGTGGTAACACTGGATAGAGATTGCATTGCAGCAAAATAATATCGGTCCAACTTTGGTGGTTAGAAATCACGAGATACCATTCGTCCAAGGACAACCCGTCCGCGTCGTGCCAGTTCACGGTCAGGTCAGTAAGATTAAAAAGACGTATGAGTCTTGCGTTGTTTGCGCTCCACCACCAAATGATGAGGTCCATACGCTTGCGCAATGCACTTTGCTGGTCACCCGCGGCCCATGTGCTTCTTACCAGCCAGTATGCCAGTGGAACCCATACCATCGCGGCGTTGCCGAGAAGCCAAACGATGGCTGCTACACCTTTGATCACCCGCATGCAGAGCTAACCTGAGAATGTTTTGGATCTCCATAATACGGATTATCAGGCCTTGTGCTATAAACGGCGCGTGTAAATTTTTGTGTGATTGCCAGTTCATCAATTGAGAGTAATGGGTAGCAGAGTTGGGATCGCCATCTGCCTGATTCTAGGATTCAGTGGATGCAGTAGTTTGGATTTTTATGGCCAAGCTTTTGGTGGGCAATGGCGAATTCTAAGAGATCGTGTGCCCATCGAGGACGTCCTCCAAGCGGTGGACCAGACGGAGGAGACAAAAAGTAAACTCAGACTCGTACAGGAAATACGCATATTTGCTGATCAATCGATAGGGATGTCCGTCGGGGAGAAATACACCAGCTATGTTGAACTGCAAAGACCGTACGTGGTTTGGAATGTGTTTGCTGCCGAACGAGGGTCGGTCCAAGGCGAACATTGGTGTTATCCAATAGTCGGCTGCGCGCCGTATCGCGGCTATTTTGACGGCGATGACGCGCGCCGCTTCGCTGCCTCTCTTGAGGCAGATGGATTTGAAACGTATGTGGCTGGTGTGCCCGCATATTCAACATTAGGCTGGTTCGATGATCCAGTACTGTCCACCTTTCTTGACTGGCCAGAAGCAGATCTGGCGGGTTTGTTGTTCCATGAGTTGGCGCATGGGGTAGTATGGGTAGATGGCGATGTGGCGTTTAATGAGAGTTTTGCGTCTGCCGTCTCAGAAATCGCTGTCGCTGAGTATTTTTCCTCAGGCGGCCGAAAACGGGACTATCAACAATGGCTAGAACGTCGGGCTGCTTGGCGGATTTTGAAGGCTCGATTGCTCGATTTGAAAGCCAACCTACAAACCGTGTTCCAAGAAACGTCACCCGCAGAAACAAAGAGTTCTCTCTACCAAGCGTTCCGGGATCAGTATGAAAGAGACAAAAGCCTTTTCAATACTGAACGTTTTGATCGGCTGGTATTAACAGAACTGAACAATGCCTATCTCGTCTCTCTCGGTGCCTATGAGGATTGGGTGCCGGCGTTCCGCTGTTTATACGCTGCACAAGGAGCTTGGCTTGAGTTTTTTGCTGCGGTAAATCAAATAGCCGAACTCGATGAAGCAGGAAGGGTAGAGGCGCTGCGAGCTTGTGAGGTTATCCCAGAATGAAGTAGATCATCACACTGATGATCGCCACTCCTAACAAATTCATAGCGAACCCTTCCTTGGCCATTGTCGCCACGGGTAGCCGGCCTGTCGAAAATACGATTAAGTTGGGTGGTGTCGCCACTGGTAACATGAATGCACACGACGCTGACAATGCCGCCGGGATCATAAATAGCTTGGGGTCCGTATTAGCCGCGAGCGCCCCGGCTGCCATGATTGGCATGAGTAGGGTGGTCGTCGCCGTGTTGCTGGTGACTTCTGTGAGAAAAGTGACGCTGAGGCAGATGGTTGCTATCAGCACTAGAAGATGGAGCTCTGAAAGGTGTCGCAGGGATTCGCCAATAACGGTACTTAGCCCGGAACTCATAAATGCTGACGCAATGGATATTCCAGCACCAAACAGGAGCAACATACCCCAGGGGATTTTGTTTGCTGCTTCCCAGTCGAGTAATTTTCCGCCTTCGCCATTAGGAATAAGGAACAGGGTGACTACGCCAATGAAAGCGACGATTGCGTCGTTTGTGTAAGGGACATCCAGCAATCCTGCCCAACCGCCAAAGGGTCCCGTGCGAGTTACCCAAGCAGCTGCGGTCAGCGCGAAAACGATAAAAACTCGGCGCTCGTGCGGGCGCCAACTGCCGACTTCGGGTAAATCGACGTCGCCCACGAAGTTGAGTTTGCGGGTCACCCAAAAACCGGCAATTGGGAATAATATCAAGGCGATCGGTACCGCCCAACTCATCCATGTTGCAAAGGAAATAGAGGCACCTGTCACTTCTTCGTAGATACCCATAAATACGATGTTGGGCGGTGTGCCAATAGGCGTGCCCATGCCACCGATACTCGCGCCCCAGGCCATACCGAGAAGCAATGGTGTCGAAAGCTCTGGGTCTTTTGAACTGCCCAGTACGGCAACGGCGACTGGCAATAACATAATGACTGTGGCTGTGTTTGAGATCCACATACTCAAAACCGCGCTTGCGGCCATAAAACCAAAAACCAAACGTCTTGAACTCGTTCCACCGAAAGCGCGCACCATAGTCAGCGCGATACGGCGATGCGCGCCGCAGTTTTCAAGTGCGGTTGCGAGCAAGAACCCGCCGAGTAGTAGCAGAACCAACGGATGGCCATACGCGGCGCCCAACTGTTGCGGGGTGAGCACCCCAAACATTGGTAAGAGCGATAATGGAACGAGTGAGGTGACGGGAATCGGGATGGGTTCAAAGATCCACCAGACGACGGTCAAAAGAGTAATGCCAAGTGTAATTGCGGCAGCAGGTTCGGTACCCTCAGAAAACCACATGAGAGCGCCAGCCAGACATGCGACAATCGGGCCGAAGACAAGTGCAATAGATTTCGTCTGCATAAGCTGAGGTTAACTGACCACATGTAAGGTTGCCATTCTGACGAGGTTCTTGGTCTTTAGGAAGCTTTGAGATTCGCACACTAGAGCAACAAGCATGAACACGTTTTATTGGTATGACCTGGAAACATCGGGCATTGATCCTAAGTGGGATCGGATCGTACAGTTTGCTGGGGTCCGGACAGACGAAGATCTCAACGTCGTTGGTGACGAATACTGTACTTACGTACGGTTGCCCGACGATGTCTTACCGAATCCTGACGCAAGTCTAGTGACTGGCATCACACCGCAATTGACGCATTACAAAGGTATATCTGAAACAACGACGCTGCTTGAGATAAACCGAATCTTTAGTGAGCCGAATACGTGTGTCGTGGGGTACAACAGCCTTAGGTTTGATGATGAGTTCATACGCTATGGCCTGTATCGGAACATGATGGATCCCTACGCGAGAGAATGGCAAGACGGTAACTCACGTTGGGACTTGCTGGACCTAGTGCGGGCGACAGGCGGATTGCGGCGGGAGGGTGTTTCATGGCCCGAAGACGAAAATGGGCTACCGGTGTACAAACTTGAAGAGCTGACCAAGGCCAACGGCATCGAACATGGTCATGCACATGATGCGATGTCCGACGTGCACGCGACTGTTGCGATGGCGAGGTTAATCAAGCAGCAGCAACCTAAACTCTTTGAGTACTACTTCAACCTGCGCCAAAAAAAGAAGGTGCGCAGTCTTCTCGAGCCCTATGGCGCGCAGCTTTGCGTGCATGTTTCCGGGATTTATCCGAGGCAGCGGTCGGGTGTGGCACCAATTGTCTCGGTTGGCCGACACCCGACAAACAGCAATAGCATCCTGGTGGTTGACCTCGCGCAGGATATTGAGCCGATGTTGGGTATGAGTCCTGCAGAAATCGGCGCGCAGCTGTTCCAACCAGGTGCGGTATCAAGACCGCCGTTAAAGGAGCTACGCGTGAATCGATGTCCGTTTGTCGCGCCCGTGGAAGTACTGTCGGAAGAGAATCAAAAGCGCTTAGAGATTGATCTCAAGCTAGCAAAGGAACGAGCACGACGCCTGAAGCAGCCCGGCGTTGCCGATAAACTGCAACGCGCCTATCTGGCTACAAGGCAACCGACTAATGATGATGTCGACGCTAGCCTGTACGACGGGTTCTTGCAGGATCGCGATCGTTCGCGCTGTCAATCTCTGCATGAAGCATTGAAAAAGGGTCAGTGGCAGGATATGGACTATGACGATAAACGCTTGCCGTCACTCGCAAGTCGGATGAAAGCCCGTTCGTTCACAAGTTTGCTGGAACCTGAAGAATTTGGACCCTGGCGCGATTTCGTGACTGAGAAGTTGGCAGGCGAAGGGGCTTGGATGAATCTTCAAAAGTTCGACGAACGGTTAGAGGAGCTCATAGGCAACGAACAATTGGAGGCGGACAAATTTCAAGTCATCAGCCAACTGGCTGAGCATTCTGCAGATCTGCGGCTACGTTATCATCTGTAGGATTTAGAATGCTACGAGTCTTGCGCGACGAATGCGGCGTAGCTAGAAGATGCCTGATCGAAGTCTATGTCTGCTGGTGGATTGGACACTACCGCGACCCACCAGTCTCCCACTCTTTCCGCAGGATTTAACACTTCATCCCATGGGTAAGGTTCAGACCCGAGGTAGTCTTGCGGTTCTTCCATCAGGAACGGCATTGTATTGCCGCGAGCCAGCGCTTGTTGGACTTTTGCGGGTGCGCCTTGATCCCGACATTTGGCGATTTCTACGCGCAGCTCCGCATCTGAAAGGACAACGATGCGGGTTGTTTTTCCCTGTCGATCGGCGAGTAGGTAACCGCGTGGCTGCGACAAAAGATAGTACTCTACCGCTTCGTGCTGGCGCAAAAGCTTGCTGAGATTATCCTGTACCTGCGAGATCCAGTGAAACTGGCTAGCATCGGTTGCGAGACTTGCACTGATTCGATCGCCAAATTGGCCAAAGTACCGCCTTTGTAGGATTTCGATGTGAGCGAAAATGTCGGCGACATTTCGGATGGTCGCTTTGGGAACATATCGATGGATGAGACCTTGATTGAACGCGGCCACGGCGACCTTTTCGTCAGCAACACCAGTCAGCAGGAGTTTACAGATATCCGGATCTTCCACTTGTGCACAGAATTCTAACCCGTCCATCGTTGGCATGGCGTAGTCGACGACCAAAACGGAAACGCGCCGAAAACGGTCGGCGAGCTTGATTTCTTGCTCGAGCGCAGCAAGGTCGAACCTAATGAAACCATCTTCGTGATAAAAACAGTCGTATGCCAGAGGAGGACGAGGGTTAAGGGTGCTCAGCCATTTAAGCGCACTTTCCGGGGTGAAAAAGTTCCTGGCCGTTACCGCGTCGGGCGTGTGCGGAGCCAAGCTTTCCAGGAAGCGAATATTGTCGTCGATGAAGCCGACCGTGGTTGGATGGTAGTAAGGCACAAGAACGGACATGTCAGTTCAGAAGCTCGATTAAGGCCATCTGTTTGTCTTCTGCTAAGCGCCGATAAGCACGAATAAGACGTTGTTCGTCATCATTGAGTGTGCGGCCGAAGAGGTTCTCGATCTCTTTATGCAGTAACGGCGCAATCTCAGCATCTCGAACTTCCGACGGAACGCCGCTGAAGGATTGTTCCAAGCGCGCTACAATCTCCGAGTTCATGCTTCGACGGTAATACTTCGCTGCGTCTGCGATCTGATTGCGTAGCGTTATTGGGAATCGAACCACAAATTTATAGGGCTTTTCTTTGGAATCCATCATCCTCAGTGCTCCCGACTTGGTGTGACCCTAACTTTGATTGCGTGGTGTCGCAATGATGGCATTTTGATATCAGCTTGTGGCGGTGTGAGCAAATTGGCCAGAAATGGAAGAATTATGACAGGCGTCCGGTAACCGCATTGAGAGGAACGATTTGACTGAATTACAACCATTGGTACGAGACAATATTCGTTTGGCAGCGACTGTGATGTTACTGCGTCAAGGAGAGGGCGGTGACTTCGAAGTCTATATGGTGCAGCGGCCTGGGCGTGGCGACTTCCCTGACTTGCATGTCTTTCCAGGAGGCAAGGTTGATGAAGCTGATTATGCCCCCGATATTTGTTTTGGTTTGGAAGATCAAGTCGCCAGTGAGGTGCTCGGTGTTGCTGCCGGAGGTTTACGTTACTGGGTTGCTGTTGCGCGAGAATGTTTCGAGGAGTGCGGCGTCCTATTGGTTCGGCGCGATGGCCAACCGGTCGTGTTTGAAGATTCAACCGCGGCACGTTTTCACAACTATCGAGAAGACTTGCTTGCCGACAAAATTACGTTTGCTGAAATCTGTACCGCTGAGAGTCTGCAGGTAGATTGTTCGCGTCTTGGTTACTTCAGTCATTGGATCACGCCTGAAATGGCGCCACGAAGATTCGACACAAGATTTTTTGTTGCGGCTATGCCTACGGACCAAGCGACACTGGCGCATACGATCGAGACCGCTGATGACGAGTGGGAGAAGCCGGCGGTGGCGCTCGCGAATAAAGACAATGGTTTGTGGCAGATGATAGATCCGACACTCAGGTCGCTAGAGACATTGAGCCAATATGAATCGGTAGAGCAAGCGCTCGCCAAGATTCAACAGGGGAATCACCTTATGCCGCTGACGGATGCGTTGTCGCGTCAGGGCATGCAACCGCTGCGCTAGCATGATCAGTATAGTGAATCTTGCAAAGACCTATCTTGACGGAGACCGTCTTGTCGAGGTCTTGCTAGGCCTGTCTTTAGAAGTATCGACGGGCGCGTCACTGGCTGTCACGGGACCTAGTGGTTCAGGTAAATCGACGTTGTTGAACATCATTGCCGGACTGGTTCAAGCCGATGCAGGCTCAGTCGAGGTTGAGTTAGATGGACGACGCGTCGCGTTGCAAACCTGCACGGAGCAAGAACGGACGTCTTTTCGTCGTCAAAATATTGGTTATGTTCACCAGTTTTTTAATCTTGTACCGACGCTTACCGCATGGGAGAACGTGGCGCTACCGGGCGTGCTAAACAAAAAATCGGCGGTGCGTGACCGCGCCATAGCCTTGTTGGCCGAGTTTGGTCTTGAGGACAGGGCGGAGGCCTTTCCAGATGTGTTATCCGGTGGCGAGCAGCAGCGGGTGGCAGTAGCCCGTGCGATGATCATAGAACCCGCGGTTGTATTGGCTGATGAGCCGACAGGTAATCTTGATCAGGAAAACACCGATGCAGTGACTCGACTACTGTTCGATTGCTGCGATCAGTTTTCGACAACTTTGATCGTAGCGACGCACAGTGAAGCCGTAGCGACTCTCGCGGATGCACGTCTTGATCTGGGGATGACGAAACTTGGAGTTTCTGGCGATTGATTGCTAGAGCGCTCGTTCGTTTTTTGCGAAGGTCGCCTTGGTCATCAGGCATGGCGGTATTAGGCGTCGTCCTCGGGGTCACGTCGATTGTGTCAGTGCACTTAGTCAGCGCGAGTGTAGCTGCGCAACTAGACGGCCTTGTGCCTGCTCCTTTGCAAGGTCTGGATCTGGCGCTGACCCGCAAGAATGGACTTGTCAAAGCGACAGACTATTTTGAGCTTCGCAAAGCGTGGCGTGCTGATGAGTTAAAGGGCGTGCAAGACCTATGGCCAGTCATAGATGAGTCATTGCTCGTCAAGGGACGGAGGGTCCGTGTCTTAGGTATCGATTTCATCGCGCGGATAGACGCATTGCCAACGGATTCCGAAGGATTTGATGCGGCCAGAACATCGAGCCTAACGAACGTAGGCCAGAGTGTTTGGCTTGCTAAGAACCTTCGGGATATTGTCGAGGCAGACGCTCGATTCGAAACGCTAACCGTGGCGGGCGAACTCGACCTTGTTGATGTCATCCTTTTAGACATCGGCCCCGCACAAGCTCTGTTGGGTTGGGCGCAGCAAGACACGATTTCCTACGTCGCTCTGGCGATGAAAAATCCGATTTTGGACACTTATCGATGGCTTGATGATGTAGCGCCAGGCGCGAGTGCAGGATTGCCTGAGATTGCACCGATAGACATTCCGGAATGGCAGACGAAGGGGGTTGGAGAGCTTCAGCCAGCAGATCGTTTTGGGCGAGCAGTACTTTTCAACGTGGGCGCGCTAGGTTTGCTTGCCCTGGTCGTGTCTTGGTTCCTAATCTATCAGGTCGCTGTCGCTTGGTTGCGACGGCTTTGGCAGGTTTTCTCCCGCCTGCACGTGCTTGGCGTGAGTAGTGCAGAACTCAGGGCTTATTTTCTTGGCCTGCTGGCCGCACTCAGTGTTATTGCGGGTGCCATTGGCCTTTGGTGGGGGTATGTATTGGCTGAACTGCTCTTGCAGGTCGGTATTGGCGGCACCTTCAATCTCAAATTGGATAGCTGGCTGATACTGAAAGCATTCGGATCGTCGTTGATTGTTTGTATGGTTGGTGGCTATTGGGCCTATAAGAATATTAGTCGTGAACAGGATTCAGCGCGGACTAATCGGCCTTGGATTTTACTGGCCGCATCGGTCGCTATTGCACTTGGCATCTTTTGGCAAAATTCTAATCTCCTAGGTGCCTTTCTCGCGATAGCGGGTTCGTGTGTCGTTCTCTTGGCAGCGTTGATGCCTGTCTTGGGCTTGCTTAGACATCTCAGCAGCAAGCTAACAGGCAGCCTCCTTCTTAGGATGAGCTTGCGTGAAGTAGTGTGGTTTCCGAGAGACGTATGGATAGCGTTGAGTGGCCTCATTCTCGCCGTCGCCACTGCGGTCGGTGTGAGTCTCATGGTGGATAGTTTTCGTGCGGAATTCAGTCAGATGCTGGAACAGCGTCTGAGTT
>JAQWQN010000232.1 GCA_029244465.1 Pseudomonadales bacterium | reverse complement strand
CGTCAGGGGCCATCCCACCGCTACGGTGCCGTGCGAGGCTGACAACTGGTATATCCTGCATTTTGACTCCTAGCCTTTTTTAAAGGTGTGCATTCTCGTCGCTCGATAAGTGCCCCTCGAGCCCCATATGCTGGTCGCGCTAGGCCGCCCTTGCGACGAGTCTGGCTACGGCCGCGTATGCCCCGTCTGGGTCGACGACGAGTCCTTCGAAATTTTCGAGCAATTCTAGTTGGCCCAACGCCGAAGCTAGCTCACCAGGCGCTACGCGAAAGCGGTCGCCACGGGGCCCGACAACAGTTTCGGAACCATTGTACTGTAAGTGTTCCTCAACGAGCAGAAGACCACCAGAACGCAATTTCCTGCTTAGGCTTGCCAGCAATGTTGGCGCGACGAATCTAACCACAATGATGACATCATATGCAGAAGGGGCAACAAACCCCTCGGTCAACAAATTTTGCGCGTGCCACTTAATCTCTCCATACCCGGGTTGATGCTCTCGCGAAGCATCTTCTGCAGCAAGCCGTAGCCCGACATCGGACACATCAAACGCGTCTACAGAATAGCCCAACCGGGCAAGATAGCGGCTGTTCCGTCCCCGACCACAAGCAAAATCGGCGGCTGCACGCCCCTCTACAGCGAGCATGAGCGATTCGCGCTCCCGGAGAAATTCACTGGCATGCTGACGCTCAGCGTAAGCACCGGCGCGATATCGCTCATTCCAGCGTTCTTGGTCGGCGCCGTTAGGTTCGTCGCTTCTCTCAATGCCAACTGCCATTTTTTTGCTCGTTTTTCAATTTCAGGTGACCAATGTATCTTAATAAAGCATTGCAGAGCGATAACTACCACGCTAGCTTAAGCGCCCTTTTAACTCGACAGACACTCGATCAGAGCAGACACAGCGGTGCAACCCTCAGACCATAACAAGCACAACAAGCACAACAAGCACCAGGCTGTCGCGCTAGACCGTTGGGCGATCATTCTTTCTGGTATTTGTTTACTACATTGTCTCGCGCTGCCGTTCGCTGTGCTATTGGGCCCAGTCTTAGGCCAATGGCTACTCGACACAGAAACAAACGCCCATTGGCTACTACTCGCGATGGCGCTGCCACTCAGCTTTTGGGCCCTAGGGAGAGGCTACAAAAGCCACAAAAGTCTACTCACGCTCACATTAGGAAGCGTCGGCCTATTGCTGATGTTTCTCGGCGTCTCTCATCTGGTCGGTGAAGCTTTCGAAGTACCATTCACCGTTATCGGGGTCTGCGCTGTCATGTTCGCGCACATACGTAACACGCTCGCAACCCTCAGACAGCACTAAGGATCAACGTATGCACCGCCACAGTACTGCACCCACTCTCTGGCCGACCCAGACGCTACCGCCACCAGCGGGTAATGTTGTCGGTCTGACGCGTGGTTTATAGAAAGGAAACCAATTCCCTGTCCGCGAGATTTCGAGCACGGTGCTCGGATTCGCCATAGCAAGATTGTGTCAGTCAGATTCTGCCTGTTTACGCGACGACCAATATCGGAGAGCATACCGGCTGAATTTTGTTAAGGACTCAGGATCAATATGAAATACAACAATATTCTGGAGACAATCGGTAGCACGCCGATTGTTCGGCTCAATCGCATCGCTCCAGATGGCGTTGATATGTACGTCAAGGTCGAATCGTTTAACCCTATGGCCTCTGTGAAAGACAGGCTTGCCTACGCCATCGTTAAAGACGCCCGCGACAGTGGCGCTTTGACCCCAGGCCAGACGGTGGTCGAAGCTACTTCCGGCAACACCGGTATCGCACTAGCCATGGTCTGCGCCGTCATGGGTCACCCATTTGTTGCCACAATGGTAGAGACCTTCAGCATCGAACGACGCAAGATCATGCGCGCGCTGGGTGCCAAAGTCATCCTGACCCCTGCCGCAGAACGCGGTTCAGGGATGGTCAAGCGAGCAGAAGAACTCGCCAAACAACACAATTGGTTCCTGGCCCGACAATTTGAAAATCCAGCCAACCCAGCCTATCACGCCGCGACAACCGGTCCAGAAATTCTCCAGGATTTCGCCGGTGAGCGCCTTGATTACTGGGTGACTGGCTGGGGCACAGGCGGCACCCTATCTGGTGCAGGCAAAGTACTGAAGGCGGCTCGTCCTGAACTCAAAGTCATCGCCACAGAACCAGAACAAGCCGCTTTACTTTCCGGCGGCAACTGGGCACCGCATAAGATTCAAGGCTGGACGCCCGATTTTGTGCCGGGCGTTTTAGACCGAGATATCGCCGATGAAATCCTGCCCGTCAGTGACGAAGATGCAATGGCCAACGCGCTTCGCTTAGCCGCTGAGGAAGGCATTTTTGTCGGTATTTCAGCGGGTGCCACGTTGACCGCAGCGCTAAAGGTTGCGGCTAACGCAGAAGAAGGTTCTGTTCTGCTAGCGATGTTACCGGACACGGCCGAGCGTTATTTGTCAACGCCCTTGTTCGAAAGTATCAACGAAGGATCTGATGACGACTGGCTCGACAACCTGTAGTCACAGACAAAAAGCACCGGCATCAGGTCGGTGCTAATTCTCAAAGGTAATCAACCTTAACCCGCAGGTTGCCCACGAAACCAGCTCTTCGCTAAAGATGCCGACCATCTTGGCCCGAATGCCATAAAATCGAAATCGGTGCCCATCTATGCCGGCGCCTATACACCGGCGCAAACGAAGGTCAGCGCGAAAAAGAAGTTACAGCCGCAACGTGTTCCTAGCGAGAGCAGATCGAACACGTTTATCCTATTTGGCTGTCGACTAGGCGACACAGACCACAATAAAACGAGATATCTCTGACAACTCAGAACGACGATGATCCCAAGACCTCGTTTCAGTACTCACTTAGCCTGACGGTCTTCAACAATACTGGATTTCGATGTACGTACTCCCCCTACTTATGATGCTCGCAACCAACACCACGTCCACTCCAACGCCATACTCGGAAGCAACTTTAAGGCCGTTATCTGCAACCGACATAAGGCACTGTGTGCACACAGACGGCTCTTTGCTGTTTAGCGATCTGCCATGTCCCCCGGGTACGCGGTCGATCCCTTGGCAAACTGGCGAGCTGTCAACTTTTGAGTTCGCGCGCGCTCCAGTCCTCACCCCAAAAGAAAAACCTACACGCCCGTCGCGGACAAAACACGCGCGTCGCCAGATCCTCCACGAAACCAAAGCCAAATGTCAGTCAGCAATCGACGCACTCAAAGATCTTCGCACCCATAGGAGAACTGGTTATCGAATCGACCAGGAGACCACACTCGATCGCGATGAGGCGCGACACAAATTACATAAACGCGAATTTTGTTAGCCCGATATTTTGACGTTAACGGCCGTTCACAATCGCCATGAAATCAGCTCGCGAAAAGTATCGAGGGCCGAGTGACTGAGTGATACTTCGCCTCGCGATTTCTACACCCGCATCGTTATAAGGCGTGTCGACGCCGTGCAATCTACCCAACAGGCTGATTTCGCCATTTAAATACTCAGTCTCAATGTCTCCCGTTGCGCGAGCCAACGATTGCCACGAGGACCCAGCGGTTCGCGGATAACCAGGGATGTCTTCCATTCGATACCCTGCCGCGCGCCGATTGCGAACTTCATCTCGTGACGCGCAAGCAATCCCGCCCGCCTCATAACAAGCCAGCGCCTCGTTCCTCATCGCGCGACTGATCGCTTGCGTATCTTCTCCTTCCTGAAATGCCGCCTGGACAATGTTGCCAAGATTCGTCAAGAGTTTGGCGTACTTTTGTCGCATGACACGCCCATCTGGCTTTGCGCTGAATCCCGCCCGAGTTAAAGCCCGGGTCGCGGCTTCCACTCGACCATCCACTCCACCCGGGTAACCACCCGTGTCCAGAATGCCGCCAACCCCGGCCGCGTGCGTTACGACCTCACCTGGCTGAAGATGCATTGCGGGGAGATTGACGACGGTCGCATAGGTGTTCCTAAAATACCGCAAGCTCATCCTTTCGTTCGCTACGCCATTTTGCACGCAGGTAATCCCCGCCATCGGGTGCAATAGCGGAGACACGGCACGCAATGCATCTTCAGTATGCTGCGACTTCATGCAGAGCATGACGAAGGCATTAGGGTCCTGCAAATCAAGTTCCTGGGGGTGACCAACGGTTGGAATGGCAAGCTGTACTTTCCCTTCTGGGCTCACGAACTCAAGTCCTGCTGCCTGCAAACGCTCTTTGTGTGCCCCACGAGCAATGAGTGTTACCTGCTCGCCTTGTTGAAAAAGTCGTGCGCCGATCGTGGCACCGATACCACCGGCGCCATAGATTATGAAGTGCATTGGCTTACTGTCCCTTGAAATTCGTCTTATCTGAGCAATAACGGATAGTCGAGCGCAGCACCCCACAGAACCTGTGCAACGCTTGCGTAACGAGACTCGTTAGCAAACCCGTGGTGCTTCAACGTCTCCATGTCACGCATAATTCGTTCCAACGGCTGCCCCCGCGCGAGTACATTCGACCCGGCCGCGTCAGCAACGTGCCGAACGATCTCTGCACAAGTTTGCATCGTGTGCGTCCCCGCTAGGTAGAGATCTGCGCGATCTTCGTCCGTGAACGTATAACCTTCTCCAGCTTGCTGCCATACCGCGTCCAACGTTGCATAAAAGTAGCGATGTGTACTCCGGAATTTCGCAAGCCCTCTACCATAGTGCATCTGCGCCACGGCGCGGTTCTTTAGTTTGGTATCGCTCGCATACGGCGCTTTGTTTTCAGCCAATAGCGCCAATTCCGCCAGCGCTCTTCGCGCGAGACTCAATGCCACAGGGATATAGGTTGCAAACACTACCCTCGACGGACAACGGTACAGTTGGCCATCGTAATACTCGTTAATCGGTGTTTTATCGCTGTGCCACGCAATCATATCAGCATCAATCAAAACGCTCTCAACCGTGACATCGTTACTACCTGACCCCCTCATACCCAACGTATCCCAGTTGTCTTCGATGCGACATTCGGTCATGGGAACGACGACAAAGCCCACGCTGCCCTCACATACCATCGGGGCAAGCATGTAGTCCGCATGGTGACAGCCGCTGACGAACGAGTTCGTGCCGGTCACGCGATACGCACCGGACTCTCTCTTGCCAAGTAACGGCGTATGTCCGCTGGCCGCGACCATAGTATCGGGGTTGTCGTGCCATAAACTGCGCACCATTGCTCCAGGCCAACGCGCACCCATAATTCTGGCAGCGTTAAACACCATCACGTGCCATGCCGCCGCCGTGTCAGCATCCGCAAGCGTCTCCACTACCTGCGCACAGGTGACTGGATCGACCGCTAGCCCCCCTAGCGACTCAGGTAAATACAGTCTAGGCACGCCAGCGCTGACCAACGCAGCGACAACTGTATCATGCAGCCGCCCGTGCAACTCGGCCCATGGTGCATGCTCAATCAAAGTTTCCGCGATGCCCGCCGCGTTTGCGACCAGCGTCTCCCTAGTAATGGTTGTCGCCTTCTTTTTTACCATCCCACGTCTGTTCTCCCTTTCTACTTTCCCCACCTCAACCTACTCTGCCAATTTTTTCCCATTCAGTACGCTCAATCGCACCTCTCCATCACCTTATTCTGCAAGTTATCAATCTGGGCGCAAGCTCACAGTTTTTGCGAGTCAACCGGCTACCTTATGAATGTTGCCGCGCCGAAACTAGACATATATGCCAACTGACTTCCATATCAATCAAGATGAAGGGCTAATCACCATATCCGGCTCGGAGCCGATCGACGCTGTCGACGCGATCTCAACCTTTCAGTTGCTCCTTGAACACCCCGAGTTTAGTCCAAGCCTACCCCAGCTCATAGACCTCCGGGGCCTTGCATCTGGCGCTCTAGCAGCACACGACTATTCAACTTTAGAGCGATTCTTGCTCAGCACTTATAAGCCTCGCCTTGCAGCTTCTATCGCTGTTTTAGTGGATGACAAACTGGATAGTTTCAGCACAGCAGCGATTTTTCATCTTACTTGCCAGTTGCCTCAAACTGAATTGTTCGACCATTTCGACGTTGCCATTCGATGGCTGATTCGCCGTGAATTTGTGATCCGATCAGAGCAGTAAAATTCCCACACTCAGACCCATTACAATGGCCCAAAACAAATACGGGCTCGCATAAGCAACCAACCTGTAACCGTTCTCCCCAGGCCTATCGGACAGTTGCGCATCTCGCGTGTAGCCACTGGTGTTCGAATCGTGCCTATGCAGCGTTGTGTCCACCTCAGCAAACTGCTTCACGTACGTCTCCCACGTCGGTTCGGCTTTGACCTAAGCATCTAAAAAGAGCGTAAGCCTTTGTATTTTAATTCTAATCTGGGAAATCAAGAGGGCTTTCATTAGCTCTATATTGCCCAGTTGACCACCCATAGTCCAAGCTCCCCATCCTCGTTGTGAGCCCCTCTATCGCCCAGTGTGCCTGACTTGCAAACCAGAAAAAATGGCTCGAAAAGAGAAAAGTGTGTCGGTTTTGTAAGTTTTAATCCCGTTAAGGTCTTCACCAAAAGTGAAAGAATTATGGAAGACGAAAGCTTAAATGATTGAACCGCAAAGAGATTTTCCGGGTCTGAAAAAAAGCGCCCTAAAAGAACTTTTTTTTGCGATCTTTTTCTGTATCCTAGCAAGCCTCACTAGCCGAAGCTGTATGTCTATACAGTGTAGTTCTCCTCGGCAGGGCGAGTACACCAACGTGCAGCTCGGCTAGTTGAGGCCAACACGCCACATGTCCCACCTCTCCTCATTTCACCGTCTCAGCCGGCACGATTCGTGCAACGATATAATGTGCAGACAATCAGGTTAAGGCCAGCAATATTCGTGCATTGCGCAGACTCATGGGTCACCACGCCAGGAAATTGACGCGGCTGGATCGGCATGTAGTTGCGTTGGCAACTAACTCGCATCCAGGGGTGGGATATCAGGGAGAAGCGACCACCAGCCAAAACTCGCATCCGCAACTGCAATAAACTCCGGATTCAGGAAACTCTCTTTGGCGTTATACGTCAGGACAGCTTGACTAGTCTGATAGACCTCTCCACCTGCGGCCCGCAGCACGGCGTGTGCAGCGCCTATATCCCATTCACTGGTTGGTCCCAATCGCGGATAACAATCTGCTTCACCAGACGCGAGTACACACAACTTGAGCGAACTACCCACCGGAGTGCGTGAGAGACTCTTTACGCGCGTCGCTAAGGCATCGATGTATGTCTCCAACCTTGCGCCGCCATGACTACGACTGGCCACGACGACCAATTCTTGCGTGTCCTGAGACATCACTCTACCGCTAATCTCTCGCGCTCCATCGACATCTATCAGCGTCGCTTTGCCAGCCTCGACGTCGCCGATGAATATCCGTTCCTGCACCGGGACGCCGACAATGCCCCAAATCGGCTGACCGCCTTGAATGAGTGCAATGTTGACGGTGAACTCACCATTTCGATTCACAAACTCTTTAGTCCCGTCGAGGGGATCGACCAACCAATATTCACTCCATGCCCTGCGCTCATCATAATCAGGCGGCTCAGACTCTTCGGATATAACCGGAATATCTGGGGTCACTCGCGCTAAACCGGTTGCAATAATTTCATGAGCGGCGAGATCGGCTTGCGTGAGCGGTGACTCATCGGCCTTGTTTTCGACCTCAAAGTCGCTGCTATACACTTCGAGGATAGCGTCACCAGCTCGTTTGGTGATCGCGATCAGCTCCGCTTCAAGTTTTAGGTCCATTTTGACTCCTTTATCTCCATTCTCTCTGCTTTCATTGCAACACACTTCACTTACGCCCGATAACCACTATTCATGCGCAATCAGATATCATGCATTCTTTAACCGCTACCACTATCACAAACACGACTTTGGCAAAAACAGATTCATCGATCCAGATTAAATGGGATCAGATAGACGTCGCCTTCCTAGACATGGACGGTACGTTGCTGGACCTCAACTACGACAACCAAGTTTGGAACGTCGCCGTCCCTTCGGCATACGCCAAAAAAGAGTCGATGGACCTAGACCAAGCGCGACTCAGCCTGTTTCAGCACATGGCCAAAATACGCGGATCGATCGACTTTTACAGCTTCGATTACTGGGCAGCCTACACTGGCTTAGACATATTCGCCTTACATCGTGAAAAAGCTGACCTGGTCGCGTATCGGCCCGGCGCCCTAGCATTTTTGCGCTGGCTCAAAGCCATCGGCAAAAAGGTCATATTGGCAACCAATGCCCACCCAGGTTCTCTCCTTGTTAAAGACGAACGACTCAACATCTCCGCCGAAGTCGACGCCGTCGTTTCGAGCGACCAATTCAACGTACCGAAGGAGGACATGAGCTTCTGGCTTGGTATGCAGAAGATTCAGCCTTTTGACCCTGTACGCGCGCTTTTCATTGACGACTCTCAACCTGTGTTGGTTTGCGCTTCACGTTATGGCATTCAGAACGTGCTCTGCATCGCCAAACCAGACTCCGCTAAACCAAGGCGCGATCCCGAGGCACTAAGTTACCCCGCTTTGCACCACTTCAACGACATCCTCCCAGTTTCTGAGCATGTCTGAAACCAAGACGCACAATAACCCAACAAGCAACAAGGGTGTTCGCATCGATCGCTGGTTGTGGGCAGCTCGATTTTTCAAAACCAGGTCTCTCGCCAAGACTGCTATCGAAGGCGGCAAAGTGTACGCTGACGGACAGCGGATAAAGCCGGCCAAAGACATTCGTATCGGACAAACACTCGAGATCCATCGGGGCGATGTCCAATTTGAAATTGAGATCGTCTTGCTGTCCGAAAAACGCGGGCCTGCCGCTGTGGCGCAAACGCTGTACCGTGAAACGGAGGTAAGTATTGAACGCCGCGAATCAGAAGTGTCTCGACGGCGCATGGAGCGCGCGGGTTTGAGAGTGCCCGACACCCGCCCAAATAAAAAGCAGCGCAGGGATCTTGCCCGCTTGAAAACACAATCTGAAGCTGGGAGCCTCTAATGGCTATCGCCAAACCGAAGACTCCGGAGCCATTCTCCGATCAACTTGTACGCTTTACCTTCGACGATTTACCGATACGGGGCCAATGGGTTCGCCTTGAAGCGGTGTTGACTGAAGCCAACGCACATCACGACTATCCACAGCCGATAAAAACCCTGCTTGCAGAACAATTGGCTGCAGTCGCTCTATTCGCCGACACGCTCAAAATGAACGGTTCTGTGGCCCTTCAGTCTCGCGGAGGCGAGCGGTTAGTCCGCTCACTTGCGGAATGCCGGGAGCAAGCAAATTTACGCGCCATCGCCCACCTGCGCGAGCAAAATGAGGACCAAGCTACCGATTTAGACGCGGGCGAGTCGGACTTGAAGAATTGGCTCGCGGGTGGCCAGCTCGCCTTGACCCTCATCCCAGAACTACACGGCCCACAAACCTACCAAGGCATTATCGAGCTACTGCACCCCGGCCTTGAAGCCAATATCGAACACTACTTCCAGCAATCAGAACAGCTACCCACCCGCCTGTTCTTTGCCCACAACCGCGCAACCACCACAGGTCTCCTCTTACAGCGCTTGCCAGATGATGACCTTGGACACGATATCGCTACCCAGACCTGGGAGGATGCTTGGGAGACGATTCAGGTCTTAATCGCAACACTGACCTTAGAGGAACTTGCCGAACTGCCCCCCGAACAATTTTTACGTCGGTTTTTTTCTGAGTTCCCCTGCCGCCTCTACCCGACAAGAAGTTTGCGCTATCAATGCACCTGCACGCGCGCAAAAACGGACAACACGCTTCGCACATTCGCGCAGGAAGAGCTAAACGAGATTATTGCGGAAAGGGGTGCAATTGAAGTCAACTGCGAGTTCTGTGGCGCCCGCTACACCTACGATCCGGTGGATGTCGCCGCGTTAGAGCAGGACCGGACAACTGGCCAAAATACGGTCCACTGAGCCCGATCCCAAAGCATATCTTACATTTTATGGTCTTTTCTTACCGCAACCTTACAAAGCAAAAAGCAAAATCAATGTACTGACTAGCGGGCTCTGGCATAATAGCCCGAGCTTCTGGGATAAAATAAAATGGCCGTAGACATCAACACCACGACGAAGACAAATAACTATCAGAATTTGACTTCTGCAATGCTCGCGGAACACACCGTTATCCGCGGCGAGGGCCAATTCGCCAGCAATGGCGCGATAGTTGTTGAAACCGGCGCCCGGACGGGCCGCTCACCTAAGGATCGATTCATAGTCGAAGAGCCGTCTACGTCAGAAGCCATTCACTGGGGAGCGATCAATCAGCCCATCGCCCCGGATGTATTCGATCAGCTATGGGATCGCGTACAAGTTCACATCGGTGATCACCAAACTTTCACCTCACACCTTCATGTCGGAGCAGACCCGGAGCACTATTTACCCATTGAAGTGACAACTGAGTATGCATGGCATGCTCTCTTTGGCCGGGCGCTCTTTATCTCACCCGAGTACTATAATCCGCACAACAAAGAGGTTTGGCAAATAATCAACGCGCCAAATTTTGTCTGCGAGCCTGACCGCGACGGCACGAACGGTGACGGTACCGTGATGATCAATTTTGCCAAACGTCGCGTACTCATCGCTGGGATGCGCTATGCCGGTGAAATGAAAAAGTCGATGTTTTCAGTGTTGAATTTTCTACTCCCGGAAAAAGACGTCCTACCAATGCATTGCTCAGCTAACATGGGCGACGACAGTGACGTCACGCTATTTTTCGGTCTTTCTGGCACAGGCAAGACAACGCTCTCTGCTGACCCAGATCGCCTCCTTATCGGCGACGACGAGCACGGTTGGGGCAAGGGTACCGTGTTTAACTTCGAAGGCGGTTGTTATGCCAAGTGCATTGACCTCAGCCGAGAAAACGAGCCCGTTATCTACGATGCGATACGCTTTGGCGCAATCGTTGAAAATGTGGTCATCGATGAAACAACGCGCGACCCCGACTACAGCGATTCCTCCCTTACCGAGAACACACGGGCTTGTTATCCCAGGGACAATATCGCTGAATCAGTGCCTGAAAATCGCGGCGGCGAGCCAAATAACATCATTTTCCTGACCTGTGACGTGAGCGGCGTACTGCCGCCCGTGTCGATCCTCAGTAAAGAGGCCGCGGCTTACCACTTTTTATCGGGCTACACCGCTCAGGTTGGATCGACAGAAGTCGGCTCTACAGAAGCATACGCAGCAACGTTTTCCACTTGCTTCGGGGCGCCGTTTTTCCCGCGACCAGCGGGAGTGTACGCAGATTTGTTAATCAAGCGGATCGAAGAATTCGGTTCCAGGGTCTATCTCGTTAACACCGGATGGACAGGTGGCGGATATGGCGTCGGTTCGCGCTTTCGTATCCCTGTGACAAGGGCAATCATCGCAGCAATCCAATCAGGCGCGTTAGAAAATGTTCAAACAGCACGGCTGGATGGTTTTAATTTAGATATACCTACTGTCGTCCCAGGTGTTGAATCAGGCCTTCTCAATCCTCGGGATGCTTGGGCTGACACATCTGCCTATGATGCTGCAGCGACGAGTTTGATCGCAAAGTTCGTTGAGAACTTTGGCAACTTTACAGTCGACGAGAGCATCGTCGCAGCAGGTCCTCAAGCGTAAACGCAGTTTAGGGGCATGAGCCTGCCACATCTACTGAACAGTCTTGGCAAATCCCCGGAGGTGTTGCGTGGATTGCTGCGTGGCATTGAAAAAGAGAGCCTGCGTGTTTCCAAACATGGCAATCTTTCCAATCAGCCGCACCCGAGTCGCCTAGGATCGGCGCTTACACACCCCTCAATCACTACTGATTTCTCCGAAGCCCAGCTGGAGCTTATTACTGGCGTGCACAATTCTCCGGAAAAGTGTTTGGCCGAACTCGAAAAAGTACACGGCTTCGTCTTTGCCAATCTAGACAACGAACTCCTTTGGCCAGCAAGTATGCCCTGTATTGTTGCGGCCGATGAGCACATACCTGTGGGGCAATACGGCACATCAAACATTGGCATGGCAAAGACTGTATATAGACGCGGACTGGGTGTGCGTTACGGTCGTTTGATGCAGACTATTTCAGGCATCCACTACAACTTTTCAATACCTGATCAGCTCTGGCAAGCACTCTATATCAACGACCAAGTCGCCAAAACAGAGGCCTACTTCGGACTCATTCGCAACTTTCGTCGATGGTCATGGCTACTCTTGTATGCATTCGGCGCGTCTCCTGCAGTCTGTAAGTCCTTCACGAGAGGACTACCACACAATCTGAGCGAACTGGATGAGGGCTCGCACTACCTGCCTTATGCCACGAGTTTACGGATGGGACCCCTCGGTTATCAAAGTGATGCTCAGACCCAGCTGCACATCTCCTACAACTCGGTGAACGCCTACACCAACTCGATGGTTGAGGCGCTAACGACTCCCTATCCTGACTACGCCCAAGCCGAAGTGAAAGATAATCACGGCGAATTCCATCAGCTGTCCACGTCTATCATCCAGATCGAGAACGAGTTTTATGGCACGATCCGCCCAAAGCGGACTATCCACAAAGGCGAACGTCCTGTAACGGCTTTGCGCAGCCGCGGCGTCGAGTACGTTGAAGTGCGCTGTATCGATCTCAATCCATTTTTACGGTTAGGCATCGACGCCGAGGAAATCCGCTTCTTAGATACATTTCTCCTGACCTGCCTGTTAACAGATAGTCCACCAGACAGCGTCGAAGAGTCTACGCGGCTCACACGCAACCAGCTTGCTGCAGTGGAACGAGGACGAGATCCAGCCCTAGTGCTCGAGACTGACCAATTCAGCACGCAACCGTTGTCAACATGGGCCAATGAGCTGCTGAGGGCCTGCAACGACGTCGCCCAACTTCTAGATCAGGCAAACGAGACCAGTGACTACACAGCAGCCGTCGCATCGCAAGGCGCGAAAGTGAACAATCCGAACTTAACCCCCTCCGCCCGTTCATTGGCGCAAATGCATGATGAGCAGATTCCTTTTTTCCGCTTTGCCATGAACCAGGCCAACGCCATCAGCGAACAATTTGCCGCAGCACCGTTGACAGGCGCAACAATGCAGGAGATGGATGACATCGCTCAAACATCCCATGACACGCAACGAGAGGCAGAAGCAGCTGACCAAGTGAGCTTCGACGAATTCTTGGTTGATTACCTAGCTTTGCCAGAATAGCCCGATGAATTTCTTGGCTCATGCTGCCTTGGCTTTGGACGCGGGCGGTATTTGGGCTTGTCAGGACGCCGAAATCGAAGGACTACTGGCCGGCGCTGTAATCGGCGACTTTGTCAAAGGGCGAATCCCCGACCAATGGCCAGAGCCGCTGCGCGCTGGTGTCGCTTTACACCGTAAAATCGATGCACTATCTAATCTACATCCTGGTATTCAGGCTACCTGTAGAACTTATCCAGATGACCTACGCCGCTATGCCCCGATTTTTCTGGATCTCCTCGTGGATCATAGTCTGGCGCGAAATTGGTCGGACTACTACGACATCGACATTGGACGAGTATCCAAAGCGTGCTATCAGGCAACCGAATTGTACAATCACCACGACAACGATGCTGTCGTGTCAGTGAATGTGACTCAATTTGTCACCTACATGCAGAATGTCGACGTGCTCGCCAACTACGATGACTGGCATCACATCGAACAGGGCCTGCGATCCGTTGTACGGCGCTTGCAAAGAGATTTGGATCTGGCACACGTGGTCACCCATTGCGCTGAGCGGATCGG